>JAQURJ010000075.1 GCA_028715705.1 Phycisphaerae bacterium
CACGGTGTTGGACAGATTGTAACTATTCCGTGCCGGAGAGCAAGCCACAACATTAGTACAAGCCGTAATCCATTGAGGGTATTGTAACTAATCCGTGCCTGAGAGCAAGCCACAACCTGCGCGAAAATAGACTTAAACGCCCTTACATTGTAACTAATCCGTGCCTGAGAGCAAGCCACAACTTGTGACAGGGGTTAATAGAGATTGCTGTGTTCGCAATGACAAGGGGCGGGAAAAAAGCTTGCCAAAATGGGGCTAAAAGCCGATAAAGAAAGGGAGAAAGGTAAGAAAGTGGGAAGGCGAGAAGGGTGTGAAGAGTGGGAAATGTGGAATTTTAGATTGCCGGGGCCTGAGAACAAGGCCTCGCAATGACAAAGTAACGACTTTTTTGGAGAAATGATATGTACGACGAAACACAAGGGGCGCAAAACAAGTTAGTTGACACAACGGATTGTCTGGAGGCTGTGAGCGTATTTCAATGGTGGAAAAACATTCTTTTCGCGGTATTGCTGCTTGTTTTGGCGTGTTCGCAGGGTCTTTTCTGGGCGAATACGGTTGGGATAATCACTACCGAAGAAGTAACGGCAGTGCGGCTGACCGCTGTTGCGGCTGAGTCGGGTACGGCTGGGGCCGATAAGGACATTAAAATCGAGCAGGCGGCGAAGGAGGCTGTTGCGGCTGATTCTAACGCGGCGGCGAGCGCGGAACCGAGTCCGGTTTTGACGGCCAAAAGGAGGCTTGTTGTTAGCGCGAAGCCGGCTCATTTAGCTTTTGTGATAAACTTTTTGAATTTTATATTGGTTCCGTCGGCTGTGCTGTACTGTCTGACGCTGATCTTCAGTCTGAAGGTGTCGCTGGTTGGGCGGCTTGGGGGGATAAACCATATTGCTCGTGCGTTTTTCCGGTCGCTGCTGATGGTTGTTGTTCTGATGCCGTGGCAGAAGTTTTTGCCGGGTGTTTTCGCGGGCGCGATATATACGCCAGCGGAGCTTGCGGATTGGATGACGAAGATGGAGGGCGGGTTTAGCTGCATCGTGTGGGCGTATCTGCGGTTTACAGGTCTGTGGGCGATAGCGGTTCTGCTTTTGATATTCGCGCAGCTTCGCAGCGCTCGCTGGTCACGGAATATCTTAAAGCGGCTTGAAGTCATCTGATAGAAGCGGCAGGGCCGCATTCAAATAAGTCGTGAGGCAAAGACGGTATGCAGGCACTTTTTGACGTTATCGCGGGCCTTAGTTAGCGTCTGGGGGCTGGTTTTCGCCGCGATTGCTGTTGACTTGCCGTAGCGGGTGCTAAGTAATTATATAATGTGGATAACGTGTTAATAATCCTGTGTGGTGCTGTTTGAAAAAGGGGGGTATGGTTTAAGTCGCCCCGTGTCCTGTTTGGTTTGGGGGGGGCTGGTGACAGGGAGAGCAACAGGTTTTCCACATTTTCTAAGCCGCGAATGGGGGTTAAGTTGTTGTGGTTGTGGTGTTTATGGTGTGGGCGGCTCGGATTCGCACAAAATAACAGGGTATATGACTAAGACTACTACTATTTAAATATAATATATTAATACAGATGCCGCCCGGGGTTGATGGGGTTGCCGGCTCATAATAAAAGTGGATAACTTTATTGAAACGTAAATATAGGTAAGATTGCCCGGGAAACCGCATGGTAACTTAGACAAGCTGGCTATAAAGGCTATAAAGAAAGGCCGAAGACTTGTAATCTTCGGCCTTAAAATCACCCTTCTCCTTGGGTTTTATACTAATCACGGGATCACCGTGCTCATCTCTGCCGGGCAAGCAGCCGTTGCGGCGCTACACCCAGCCTGGGGGAGAGAAAACTCCTTGTGAGCTATTAAATCGCGGCTTCACCGCGGTTACTCTCATTATTAACTTGTTCAATTATTTATGTGTTTCTAAAGGGCGTTCTTTGGGTGCGCCGGTTTTGTTTCTGTTGCTTGCCGGTGCGATGGTCTTGATACTTATCGACGGGATACCAAGGATATTCGCCACTGTTTCACGGAAGAGGTCATCGCTTATTTCGTCGGTGAGTACCGCCGAAACACCGAGGCTTCTGGCCTCGATCTCCTGGCGGTGGTTTCCGCTCTGGACGAACACGATTGTGGGGATGCCGGGTCTGACTTTTTTAAGATTCCTGATGAACTGGCCATCTTTCATGTCTTCCAGGTCCCATCGGCTGATTATAGAATCTATCTTTTCGGTTTTCAAAGAACGGGCGGCGGCTTGACCAGACTGCAGATTTATAATTCTTATCGGCAGTTCCTGAAGCGCCTGGCTCTTGCCGGCCATACCAACAGTTAATACATTTGCTTCAACAAGGACTATCATCGTAAAATCACCCTACCAACGACAACAATATTTTTACACACAAGGGTGCACAACTATGGCTTTATAATTTTGCGGAATATATCCGCGTTCTTTTTAATTTTTCCGCCGGGTCTTGTGTTTAGACCCGGCGGAGAAGAAGAGGAGAGAAAATGAAATCTGCTCACTATTAAAATCACGGCGGAAACCGTGCAGTGTTTATGCCGGAAGCCATGTCGGACGCCCGGCAAGAGGAGGAGAGAAAGAGAAAGTTTATAAGAATCATCCCGAAGGATGCTGCATTCAAAGGCTGGGGCTGCCTTTTCATCACCATGTTATTGCATTCCCAGCCCGGGGGGAGAGAAAACTCCTCGTGAGCTATTAATTCGCGGGCTGATCCCGCGGTTGCTCTCTTTGTGTTTTAAGTTATCAAAGAACTTTTTTTTGTTTCTTTCACGAGTACTATATAGCGAGGAGCGTGCCAGAAAACGACGAAGAAATAGGATTTTCATAAGCCCTTTATTTACAAAAAGTTAGAAAACACAAAAAAATACACAGAAAATCAGGCGATTATGAACAAAAGACCATTTTGGTTGGTAAAGAGTTAGGATATCGGCATTTAACCAGAGTAATAAAAGATACTTGCGCCGAAAGGACCATTTTGGCACGACCCGACCATTATGGACGAAAAAAAATATGGGTGCAGATAGACTTGAAATTAGAAAGAAAATCAGATATTGTGTGGCGGTGTGTTATGTAACGGAATAATTTTTTAATTCTTAAAGGAATGTAAAAATGGACGAAGAGAAAAAAAGAAAGGTAATGGTAGCGGTAATTGTCGGCTGTCTGCTTACGGCGGCCGGTATTTTTTATTTTACCAACATTCGCGGCAGTGGCGTGGGCGGCGGATCGAGAGGCCCCATATATTTCCTTTGTGTAAATGAGAAATGCAAGCATCAGTTCGAGATGAGTTCCAATGACTATGCCGAAAAGATGCGAGAAATAGGTCCTGAAGCCATGATGATGGGACAAACTCCAACCGAATGCCCCAAGTGCAATGAACAATCGGCTTATATCGCTGAAAAATGCTTAGCTTGTGGGACATACTTTGTTCCCGACTATATGAATAACACAGACTACCCCGACCGGTGCCCCAGTTGCGGACACAGCGATATAGAAGATCAAGTAAAACAAAACCCACAAGAATAAAGCGGCCCCCGTCAATGACCGGTTTTGGAGCCTATTCTGATAACGCCCTCGCGATTAGGACAGGCTTTTATCTTTTGGCGTTTTGATGTTCAGCTTTTCAATTAGGCGGTTTAGCTTTCGCCGTTCGAGTCCGAGGATTTGGGCTGTTTTGAGTTTCTGGCCATGGGTATATTCGAGTGTTTCAGAAATAATTCTGCGGTTAACCTCGTCGAGAGTTGGAAACTCATATTTTGAAGATTGGCCGGAGTCAGTAATCAGCACCTCGAAAGGCAGAGCCGCCGGTTGAATATCCTGCCCGATTGTCAGTACATAGGCTCGCTCCATCGCATTGGCAAGTTCTCGCACGTTTCCAGGCCAGTGATACTTCAGTAAAAGCTCTTTGGCGTTTTCGGTGAGCGATTTTGGTGGTTCGTTGTAAAACAGGGATTGGTTTTCGAGAAAATATTTGGCTAACATTAAGATGTCATCTTTGCGTTCGCGAAGAGGTGGAACTTCAAGCATAACGACATTGAGACGGTAATAAAGGTCTTCTCGGAAGGTGCCTTTTTTGACCATTTCGGTGAGATTTTTGTTTGTTGCGCATAATATCCGTATGTCCACACGGTAAGAAACAGTCGAGCCGACGGGCGTGACGGAGTTCTGCTGGAGGACTCGCAACAGCTTGGCCTGAAGTTCGAGGGGTATTTCGCTGATCTCGTCGAGGAAAATAGTTCCGCCGTCTGCGGCGCGGAAAAAGCCCAGCGTGCTGTCAACGGCACCGGTGAACGCTCCTTTTACATGGCCAAATAATTGGCTCTCAAATAACTGGCCGGTTAACGTAGTGCAGTCAACCGGAACAAAAACTTTTTTCGTGCGGTCGCTTGCCAGATGTATGCCGCGAGCGACCATTTCTTTGCCGACGCCTGTTTCTCCATAGATAATGATGGGGCATCGCCTTGCGGCTACGGCATCTATCATTTCCAGAATGGAATTAAAAGCGGAGCTGTTACCTATAAATTCAAAATTGTCGGTGTCGCCGAAGCGGCTCGAGCGCAAGCATTCCACCTCCCTGCGCCGGAAGGGACCGGGCGCCGCACTGAATCTCTCTAACATCTTCTCGTCTCCCCTGAGGGCCAATAACTTAATACGCCCTACTATAATGACTGTACACCCTTTTTCTGGGCTGCCGATCGGCAAACCCAGACGTTATAATGACAGTTATCTATATAGTTAAGTGTATACGTTAAAATGGAAAAGTCAAGTGGTAATTATGGGACTATGAAAAATTTTACCCATCTTGCCATTGATGGCGGATTTTTTTCAACTTTTTCCCCAAAGAATGAACTGGGGTACAGGGATTCGAACCCCAACTAACTGATCCAGAGTCAGTCGTGCTACCGTTACACTATACCCCAGTGGTCTAACCACACTGAAAATTTGCCTATAATCTACCTTTTTAGAACGCAAAAATCAAAAGTAAAAAGGTAAAAATTGATTGAATAGGCAAAAACCGATGTAAAATCAGGGTTCGCATAAAACTATGGCGGGCAAAAGGCTGTTTTATGACGGCAGGCGGTTGGTTTGACAAAAGAAGGTAAAGCCTTGCTATTTTAAAAATAGGGGGGTAATATCGAAAAATGTAAAAATAAAAATGTAAAATTGTTGAATTAGGATCGATTATGCGATTGGGTTTGGGGCAGTTTAATTCAGTTGTGGGGGATATGGCAGCCAATGTCGAGGCGATGAGCCGGATATATCGGCAGGCGATGGAGAAGGGTATTGATTTGCTGGTTTTTCCGGAGCTGGCGGTGTGCGGTTATCCGCCGGAGGATTTGCTGCACAAGCGGCATTTTCTGGCGGCGAACGAAAAGGCGGTTCGCGATCTGGCTGCCAAATGCCCGCAAAAGACCATAATTGTTGGTTTTCCGCAGCATTATCACTCCAATACCTACAATGCCGCAGCGGTGCTGCAGGGCGGCAAGGTTGAAGCGGTATATCGCAAGGGGCTGCTTCCCAACTACGGAATTTTCGACGAGGGCAGGTATTTTCGTCCCGGTGCCGAGCCTGTAGTTTTTGATATAGAGGGGGTTCGTATTGCGCTGACTATATGCGCCGATATCTGGACGCTGGAGTGGATGGCTGAATTTTTCAAGAATACCATCGGCATACAGCTTATCGTCAATATTTCGGCGTCGCCGTTCCACGCCGGCAAGATAGAGACTCGCAGGGAAGTCGTCGCCGATTGCGCCAAACGCTTCAAAAGCGCAGTGTGCTATTGCAATCTTGTGGGCGGACAGGATGAACTAGTTTTCGACGGTCGCAGCATTATCGCAGACCCAGCGGGTAAAGTAGTTGCGATGGCCAAGGCATTTGAGGAAGACCTGCTTATAGCCGACATCGAACCAAAGTCTAAAAACAAAGTGGTAGTAAGCGTACCCGAAAAAGAGCGTTCTCAGCCGGATGATATGACAGAAGAGATGTATGCCGCACTTGTGCTGGGGACACGGGATTACACGATAAAGAACGGTTTCAAACGGGTTTTAATAGGGCTCAGCGGCGGGATAGATTCGTCTTTGGTAGCCGCATTGGCGGTGGATGCTCTCGGCAAAGAGGCGGTTTGCGGAATAACGATGCCAAGCAGGTTCAACAGCGCCGAAACTATCAGTGATGCTGGCAAACTTGCCGAGAATCTGGGCATCGAGTTTTACACGGTTCCTATTGGTGAGGCTCTAGATGAGTTCAATTCAACTTTGGGCAAGGTAGGCGGTTGGAGCAGTGAGGGGCTTGCATACGAAAACCTGCAGGCGAGGATACGAGGGACTATTTTGATGTCACTTAGTAATCAATTGGGTGCGCTTGTTTTGACGACGGGTAATAAGAGCGAAACGGCTGTGGGATATTCGACGCTATATGGTGACACAGCGGGCGGGTTTGCCGTTATCAAGGATGTTTATAAGACGCAGGTTTACCGGCTGGCGGAGTATATCAACCAGCGGGCGGGGAAAGATTTGATTCCGCGAGATGTTATCACGCGGATACCGAGCGCCGAGCTTCGCGAACACCAGAAGGATACCGACAGCCTGCCCGATTACGATATTCTTGATGAGGTGCTAAAGGGATATATCGAACTGGACAAATCGGCGAAGGAATTAATCGATGAAGGGCTGGATGAAAAAATCGTTAAGTGGGTGATTCGAGCCGTTGACCGCAACGAATATAAGCGCCGCCAGTCGCCGCCGGGCGTCAAGATTACACCGAAGGCATTCGGCAAAGACAGGCGCATGCCGATAGTGAATAAATACACATCGTTTGGACAATAAGCGATACAGCCCGTAACTTCCGATAAAAATTAAGGAGGAGTTATAAAAAAAGCAGCCTCGTCCTGAAGCTGCCTGGGTGCCGGCATATTTTTTTGCCGTGAAGGAAGGTGGAAGATGAAGAAGTCCGTTTTTATTATTTATTTACTTTTTATGCCTTCTTTCTGACTAAAGCATAATCTCTAAAGCCCCTGCTGCAAATTGCGGATTCTACGGGTTTTTTTAAGATTTACGGCATTAAGGGGAAAAGGGCACTTGTACGATTTTGGAGAGATACGAGCGAGAGGTTATTTGATAAATGATTTATCCCAGTCTTTCCAGACGGGTTCGAGGCCTTTTTGCTTTATCAGCTCGGCGACTTGGTTCGGGCTGCGGGTGTCGGCTATCTCAAATTGTTTTGTATTTTCGTCGTGGCCGGAGTAGCCGCCGGGGTTTGTCCGGCTGCCCGCGCTCATTCGCGTAACGCCCAGATATATGAGCCGGTCGCGAAGCTGTGCCGATTCGCGGGTGCTGATATTCATTCCGGCATCGGCAAAGCAAAGCCTTAAAGCGAGCATCATCTGGACAAGTTCTTTGTCACTTAATAAGTAAGGGAACTTGTCACGGTCAACGGCGCAGGCTGGACGCAGACGCGGAAAGCTGAAGCTGACGCGGCTTTGCCAGTATCGTTTCATAAGGTAATCGGCGTGCTGGGCAAGGGCGAGCGTTTCGGTGCGCCAATCGGTAAGACCCAGCAGTGAACCTAATCCAATTTCCCGCATACCAGCGGCGCACATATCGTCGTGGGCGCGTAGCCTGCTGGCATAATCACTTTTTTTACCGGCTGGGTGGTATTGTGCGTAGGCATTTTTGTCATAGGTTTCCTGATAGAGTGTCACGCCCTCGATACCCGCGTCGAAAAGGCGTTTGTAGTCGGCTTGCTCGAGCTGATAGATCTCGATTGAGATGGAGCTGAATTTTTCACGGAGGCGGCTGGCCAGTTTGCAGAGGTAATCGACGGTGATGAATTTTGGGTCTTCGCTGCTTACCAGCAGGATGTCGTGAAATCCTTCGGCTGCGATGACGTCGGCATCGGCGAGAGCTTCTTCGATAGTCAGGCGGGTACGCTTAAAGTCGGTAGTGACATTGAAGCCGCAGTATTTGCAGCTATTTATGCAGAAGCTCGACAGATAGAGCGGGGCATACAATCGGATTGTTCTGCCGAAGCGTTTGATAGTCAAAAGGTTAGCGGCTTGTGCCATCTGCTCGAAATAGTTTTGGGCGGCAGGTGAAATAAGAGCCAGAAGTTTTTCGAAAGTATATTTACCGGCTTCGGTTTTCAATGCGAGCTGGACATCGGCGAGGGTTTGTTGTTCTATAACGCTTAGCCAACGCTTGGGATTTGTATCAAGCTCTTTATGAGTAAGGATATCGCCGAATGTTTTCGGAGAGTTATTCATTTCGTAAAAATCCTGTCAGTGGGCTTGAGGCACTTGCGGTTTTGCTCGCTGCTGCTGGTGACGAAAGAAACGCCATTCGTCCGGCTTTGACAGCCATGGCAAACGCCTGCGCCATTTCAATCGGGTCTCCGGCTGTGGCTATCGCGGTATTGACCAGAACGGCGTCGGCTCCGATTTCCATTGCCTGCGCGGCGTGCGAGGGCAGGCCAAGACCTGCATCGACAACGACAGGCACAGTTGCCTGTTCTATAATAATTTCCAGCGAGGCAAGGGTTTTTAAGCCCTGATTTGAACCTATGGGACTTGCAAGCGGCATTACGGTTGCCGTGCCAATGTCCTGGAGTTTTTTGGCCAATACGGGATCGGCGTTGATATAGGGCAAAACTATGAAGCCTTCTTTTACAAGAATTTCGGCGGCTTTTAATGTCTCAATCGGATCGGGCAAAAGGTAGTACGGGTCGGGCGTGACTTCGAGCTTGACCCAGTTGATGCCGGTGGCTGCGCGGGCAAGGCGCGACAGGCGGACGGCTTCATCGGCGTTGCGTGCGCCGCTGGTATTGGGCAGCAGCAGATATTTATTACGGTCGATTGCCGCGAGCATATCATCGTTTTTACTTTCGATATCGACGCGTCGAAGGGCGACGGTGACAATTTCAGTGCCGCTTGCCTCAATGGCTCGGCGCATTATGTCATTGCCTGCGAATTTGCCCGTCCCGACCAATAGCCGGCTGGAAAATTCTTTATCCGCTATTTTGAGTTTGTCCATTATCAGCCTCCGGGTACAAATCGGATAAGTTCGATGTCCTGGTTTTCGTTGAGGGCGGTCGAGTCGAAATTTTTGCGTTCGATTATATTGCCGTCCACTTCGGCTACGATGGTAGCTGCATCGACTTTGAGTTTATCCAATAATTCGGTCAAGGTTGTCGGAAAACCGTCGTTGAATTCTTTGACTTTGCCGTTTACTTTTAATGTCTTCATATTTTTACCTTCCCATCGATGAGCAGTTCGAGAATCGCGTTTGCCTGGTGGCAGGCGGCGATACCTACTCGTGCGGCTGTTAAGAAGCTATTTGTGTCGATGCCGGATTCGCCGTCGCCAACAAGAATAAGGCGGCCGTTTATGCGGCGGGTTATGATGGCGTTGCTGTTGCCGTAGCCAGCCAGGCCGCTGACGGTAACGATTGGCTGGTGCATTTTTGTCAGAACCGTTTCGACGATCATCTGTTTTTGGTCGGTTTTGTCGAAGCATTCGGCTATCACGTCGGCATCGGCGAAAATTTCACGGATATTATCCGCGGTGAGCCTGCCGTCAAAGCCGGTTATCTCGACATTCGGATTTATCCGCCGCAGGTTTTCAGTAAGCGCCGCGACTTTCGGCTGGCCGATCTGGTCAACGAAATAATGCTGGCGGTTTAGGTTTGATTGGTCAACCTTATCGAAATCGGCAATGATAAGCCTGCCGACACTTGCGCGGGCAAGGGCGACAGCGACCACCGAGCCAAGTCCGCCAAGACCGGCAATGCCAACAGTTGCGTTTTTCAGTTTTTCCTGTTTTTCGTTCATTCCAAATAAAAAAACACTCCCGCAAAAAGGAGTGCTTGCCGCTTCTGCCTCCCTTCGCAGGTATTAACCTGAGCAGGTTCATAGGGTTTACTTCTCAGCTTCGGGCAAACGCCGTCGGCTCCCCTGGCAACAAAATTTCAAAACTCATTGTAACTGTTGGACTTAATTGATACAAGCAATTTAATCAGCCAATTTTATCTTCTTGCGTCTTGACATTGCCAGCGAGCAAATCTATGATAGGCACAAAATGTAATTCTCTCATGGAGGAGATAAATTGTGGCAGATAAAGGGTTTACACACCTCCATTTGCATAGTCAGTATTCGCTTCTTGACGGGGCGATAACATTCGAGAAACTTTTCGCCAAGTGCAAGGCGGCAGGTATGGATTCTGTGGCGTGCACCGATCACGGTAATATGTTCGGTGCGATAGAGTTCTATACGAAGGCGAAAGCGGCAGGGATAAAGCCGATTATCGGCATCGAGGCATACATTGCGCCGGACAACCGCTTCAACAGGCAAAAATCCGGCATCAAAGACGCATCGTTTCATCTTGTTCTTCTTGCCCAGAATAATACCGGATATCGAAATTTGCTGAAGCTGTCCAGTATCGGATACACCGAGGGATTTTATTATCGTCCTCGAATCGATAAAGAAATACTTGCCGAACTGAACGAGGGGCTGATTTGTACGACGGCTTGTATCGGCGGTGAGATCGGTACGCGGCTTAGCAAAGGTGATACGGCTGGAGCTGAGGCGGCTGCGGAGGAATATCTAAAGATATTCGGTGCGGACAGGTTCTTTATCGAAATACAGGAGCATGAAAACGAGGATATCAATATCCGTCCGCAGCTTATCGAACTGGCAAAAAAAATGGGCGTGGGGCTTGTGGCGACAAATGATTGTCACTTTCTCGACGAGGAAGATTATGATGCGCATAACTGTCTTTGCTGTATAAGTACGGGCAAATTCTTCGACGACGAAAACCGGCTTATTTATCCGCGCGATGTCTATGTAAAGAGTCCGCAGGAGATGCGAGAGCAGTTCCGCGATGTTCCGGAAGCGTGTGACAATACTTTGGCTATTGCC
>JAQURJ010000076.1 GCA_028715705.1 Phycisphaerae bacterium
TCGCCTTTCGGCTCCATCCTGCGCGGGCATTTCCTGAGCAGGTATCGCATATCTATCCGATGGCCTCAGGCCTTCGGTTTTTTGTTTCTCAAGTAAATCATCCAACATTTTCTGATTATCCATATTGGTCACGTTACTATCCCTGTAAAATCCTTGTTTTATTTATCCAGCCCGATCCTGCACTTGTGTTTGAACTTTTCGTACTCGGCTGTTTCGTGCGGCTTATACGCTTCCAGCCGCTTCATCATCAAATCAAAATTGACCAGATGCCCATCGAATTCAGGCCCGTCAACGCAAACGAACTTGGCCTTACCACCGACTTCTACACGGCATCCGCCGCACATTCCGGTTCCGTCTATCATTATGGTATTTAGCGAAACCTGCGTAGGAACTTCATACTTTTTCGTTGTCTGACAGCAGAATTTCATCATCACAGCCGGCCCTATAGCAACACACAAATTCGGCTTTGGCGTTTGTTTGCAATATTCCTCCAAAGGTTCTGTAACGAGTGCCTTTCGGCCATACGAACCGTCATCGGTAACAACTACTATTTCATCACTGATTTTTTTGAACTCGTTTTCGAGTATAAGCAGTTCTTTGTTTCTTGCGCCAATAATACTGATGACTTTATTTCCAGCTTCTTTCAGCGCCGTCGCTATCGGAAGAAGGGGAGCGTTTCCGATACCGCCGCCGACGCAAATTACTTTTCCAAAATTTTCAATGTGCGTAGGCGTACCAAGCGGCCCGGCAACATTGTCTATCGTGTCACCTGCCTTCAATTCCGCCATTTCGGCTGTGGTCTTGCCAACCCGCTGCCAGACAAGCCGGATAGTTCCTTTGTCTTTATCAATCCCGGCAATGGTCAGCGGTATTCGCTCTGAATATTCGCTGTTAATGCCGAGGATAATAAACTGTCCAGGCTTTCTGGCTTTCGCGATAAGCGGCGCTTCTATATCAGCTTGAAACACATTTTCCGAGAGCTGCTCTATTGACACTATCTTATGAGACACTTTTAAATTCCTTAATTTAAAACAAAAACTACCAGCTAATTTGAGGAAATTTAACTCGCGAGGCCATTATGCAAATAGCAAAAAAATGATGTGACATTCCACATTTTTACATTTTGATTTTTGCATTTGTTTTTACAGCAGTTCGTTTATCGCCGCGATAATATCCTTTTTACTGGTCAGCCCAATCCATTTTTTTTCAACCTGACCGCCCTTAAAAAGGATAATAGTCGGAATTGCGCTTATGCCAAACTCCATAGCGCTGTCACGGGCATCATCGGTATTGAGCTTGCACATCTTTGCTTTGCCTTCAAATTCTTCGGCTATTTCTTCTATTATCGGGGCTATCATCTTGCACGGCCCGCACCATGGCGCCCAAAAATCCACAAGAACAGGCATATCGCTGCCGCGAACCATATCGTCAAAATCGGAGTCGTTAAGCTCAATAACCTTACCAGCCATAGTATATTCCTTTCTAATCTCTCAGATAAGAACCCTTGATAATAGGAATCATCAAGAGTGATGTCAAATTTTAATTTTCGTCATTATCCAGCCCAGATTCATACTCTGTATACTCATACTGCTGAGCGGTGTTCTTTTGCGCTTGTATTTCGGTAATGGGGATTGCATCTTCTTGCTGCACATTTGGCGGCTGATCTTCCTTTTGTTCGGCCAGCATTGTTTTGCGTACAGCATCTTCGGCAGGTTCTTCGGTCAGCGAGCGCACAAATATGGTCTTCGACGTCTCATCCTGCTCGACCCATATCAAGTTTCCCCTGATCAGTTCCAGCAACGCAAGAAATAGCCCTACAAGCGACAGCTTATCTTTTCGACCCTCGAAAATCCGCTCAAAGCTCATGGCCCCATCACTTTGAAGTCTGTGAAGAATCTCTATCTGGTACAGGTCTATCGGCGTATCATCGGTGATATGGCTAAAATCGACATTGCCGCCGGTCGCCTGCATAATAGCATCGAAAGCGGCAAGCAAGTCCCAAACGCTGACCTGCTCCATATCGACTTCCGGTTCAGCGGTAGGTTTTATACTTTCGATAATCGTGTTGGGACGAGCGAACCGTTCCTGATATTCGCCACTTACCGCGCCAAGCAGGTTAGCGGCGTCCTTGAACTTTTTGTATTCAAGAAGCTGACGGATAAGATCGGCTCTGGGGTCGTCAGTGGATTCGCCTTGCTCCTCTTGGGCTACATCCTTTGGCAGGAGCATTGCCGATTTTATCTGCATAAGCGTCGCAGCCATCACAAGAAAATCCCCTGCCAGGTCAATATCAAGCTGATGGAGCAGCTCTATGTAATGCAGATACTGCTCAGTAATTCGCGAGATTTTTATATCGTAAATATCCACCTCGTCCTTGCGAACAAGATAAAGCAGCAAATCAAGCGGGCCGGCGAAGATATCAAGGTTTACACGATATTCACTCATCTTCTATATCCTCATCGACAATATCAGCAGCTTGCGACATATCTTCAAGAATCCGCTTAGCTTCCTCTGCCTGGCCTTCAAGAACCTGCAACTGTACTTTCGCAACTGCCGGAACAGAATAAATATTTGCTGCGTTTGCACCGGCTACGATGGCAGTTATTCCCTGGTCTTCAAGGGTCTGCTTTGCCATTTCGGCCTCGATATAATTGTCATATTCGGCTATTGTTATTATTTTACCAGCCATCAAAGTCCCACCGCCTTTTTAACTTTTGCTATTGTTTTAAGTGCGACCGCTCTTGCCCGCTCTGCGCCTTTATCCAGCACCTGCTGAACGTAGTCCTTGCTCGTTTCCAATTCGGCGCGTTTTTGCCGGTACGGTCTGAAATACTCGATTACCAGTTCGACAAGCCTTTTTTTTGCCTCGCCGTAACCCATACCACCGTTGCGATACCTGTTTTCCCATTCTTTCAGCTCATCCGGTTCGGCTACCAGCCGAAGCATCGCGAATATATTACATTTTTCAGGAGCCTTGGGCTCTTCGACCGGAGTCGAATCGGTTACCATCCGCATTATTTTCTTCTTGACGCTTTTTTCGTCTTCGAAAATGCCGATTGTGTTATCGTAGCTTTTGCTCATCTTTCGCCCATCGATGCCCGGCACAACGGCCACCGATTCGAGAATATGATCTTTCGGAATAGTCAGTATTTCGCCATAAGTATTATTAAACCGAATCGCTATATCGCGGGTAACTTCGATATGCTGCTTCTGGTCGGCTCCGACAGGAACAAGGTTGCTGTCGAAGGCAAGAATGTCGGCTGCCTGAAGAACGGGATAGGCGAAAAGGCCGTGATTAGGGGTGACCCCTTGCGAAACCTTGTCCTTATATGACGTACAACGCTGCAACAGCCCCATCGGGGTAATGCACGATAGAATCCAGGCGAATTCGGCGATTTGCGGCACGTCAGACTGCCGCCAGAAAACCGTCCGCTCGGTATCCAGCCCAAGCGCAAGGTAATCAGCCGCCACATCTATTATGTAGCCGGAAAGCTCTTTAGGGTCAGGGTTGCTGGTAAGGGCGTGGTAATCGGCTATGAAGTAGAAGCCTTCGTTTTCCTTCTGCAATTGCAGGTGCTGACGCATCGCGCCGAAAAAATTGCCTATGTGCAGCCTGCCCGAAGGCTGAATTCCTGAAAGTACTCTCATCGATTCTCCGGATATCTACCAACTACGAACTATAAACTATGGACTATGAACTATTTATCCGCAAAAGTCAAGGTTAATTGCGTACCGTGTGCCGCGTACTGCGAAAAACAAACAGCCGGATAAACCACAAATATAAATGCGATTATTGCTGTAAGTTATAAGAATTTTGCTTTTGCGCACAAAAAGAACAAAACAATCATTAAACCCCTTGATTATGTGAATAGATATTGGTATGTTTGGAGTTTTGTGTTTGTGAACACAATTACAAATTGCCGTACAACACGTAAAAAATTTGGTAATTATTAACTGGAGTGGCGTTTTTGCCGGAAACCAAACATGAGTATCAAAAAACTTACAAAACAGGATTTGACAAAGCTGATCGACGCCCTTTTAGCCGGGCAGAAGGTCATCGCACCCGTAGCCAAAGGTGACAGGTTCGATTTTGCCCCGCTGGAATCGGCTGACCAGATAAGGCTCGATTACGACGTAACCCTTCAACCGCCTAAAAAATGCTTTCAGCCGACATGGGAAACATTGCTAACCTTTGAAGTGGCTGGCGAGAGCAAGGCCGTGATAGACAACGAAAAGTTCGTTCTTTTTGGCATTCACCCCTACGACCTTGTGGCATTAAGTCAGATGGACAAGATATGGAGTCAGGATAACTGCGACGTCCACTACTTGACCAGAAGGAAAAACGCAACCATCGTAGCTATCGACGTAGTTACGCCATCAAAGGACGGCTTCGCATCGACAATGGGCACAGCCACCGTTAAGGACGGCTTCGATTGTCTCCTGACCGATATCGGCGATGGTTTTGTGGCACAGGCAGCCACCGAGAAAGGCGAGGCTCTTTTGAAAAAAGCGGCTGGAGCTAAAGACGCGACCGCACAGGATTTGCAAAAACGCCAGCAGGTCTGGGACAAGAACAAAAAGGGGCTCAATAAGCACGAGCTTAAATGCGGCCCGGAATACCTGCCCAAACTTTTGGACAGAGCCTATGACCATCCGGTCTTTGCGGAAAAAGCCGAGACATGTTTTAGCTGCGGCTCCTGCACACAGGTCTGCCCGACATGCTATTGCTTCAACGTTCAGGACGATGTGAACTGGGACATGAAAACCGGTGAACGCCAACGTGCATGGGACGGCTGCCTGCTTGACGGCTTTACCAAAGTCGCCGGCGACCATGAATTCAGAAAATCGCGTGAAGCTCGCTTCCGTCATAGAATATATAGAAAAGGTAAATATGTTCCCACCAAGATCGGCGGCCAGATCGCCTGTGTCGGCTGTGGACGCTGCGTAAGTGCGTGTCTGCCCGATATTGCCAATCCGGTCAATATTTATAACCGGCTGGTCGAAGACCTTGGTATTGAATAAAATAAACCGCTTAGGGTTAAGGAGTTTAATCAATGTGCGAATGTTGTGGTACTGAAAAAAGCATTTACCTGCCGCAGATGGCGACGGTCAACAAGACCCGCCTGATGAACGGCACGGAGATGTATCTGAATCTGTCAACCGATGAGCAGCCGCTCGATTATAAGCCCGGCCAGTTTGTCGAAGTTTCCGTCGCCGGCATCGGAGAGGCACCGATATCTATCTCGTCTTCACCGACGCAGAAAGGTGGCTTTGAACTGGTCGTCAGAAGAATAGGCAATGTCACCAATTATATTCATAATATGAAAAAAGGCGACAAAGTCGGCATCCGCGGACCATACGGCAAGGGAATGTATCCGGTCGAAGAGACCAAGGGTCAGGACCTTGTTTTTATCTGCGGCGGTATCGGCCTTGTCCCGCAAAGGTCGTTTATTAACTACGTCCTCGATAATCGAAGCGATTACGGCGATGTAACCATCCTGCTCGGTACAAAGTGCCATACACAGCGGTTCTTCCATTCCGAGCTTGAGGCGTGGACCAAACGCGACGACATCCACTTTATGGAAACCGTTGACCAGGCCAATGACTGCTGGAACGGGAACGTCGGCGTGGTAACAACCCTTATCCCCAAGATAGAATCGGAACTGGCTTCGGCAAAAATTTTCGTATGCGGCCCGC
Organism: Phycisphaerae bacterium; assembly: GCA_028715705.1. Classification (GTDB taxonomy): domain Bacteria; phylum Planctomycetota; class Phycisphaerae; order Sedimentisphaerales; family Anaerobacaceae; genus JAQURJ01. The sequence goes on from JAQURJ010000076.1 coordinate 5,698, forward strand.
CCATTATGTATAAATTCGTACTGATGGCCCTTGAAGAGGATAAAGTTCCGCAGGATAACATCTATTTGAACCTCGAAAGAAAAATGAAATGCGGCATCGGCAAATGCGGACATTGCCAGATAAATAATTACTATGTCTGTGTGGATGGCCCCGTCTTTAAGTATTCCGATTTAGGCATCGCGCCGGAGGCAATATGATAATGAGTAAACAAAAACCAAGAGTAGCAATTTTTGATTTCGCCTGCTGTGAAGGCTGCCAGCTCCAGTTCGTCAATCTTGAAGAACAGATACTTGACCTTATCAATGTTGTCGATGTGGTCGAATGGCGTGAAGCCATGAGCGAGCAGAGCCACGAATATGATATCGCCATCATCGAAGGCTCCATCACTCGACCCGAAGATGCCGAACGGCTCGAAGTGATCCGCAGCCGGGCAAAGGTCCTTATCGCACTCGGAGCCTGCGCAACGACTGGTGGCGTAAATAAACTGAAAAACAATTTCGACCTCGACGAGGTTAAAAAATGCGTTTACGGCAAAGACGCGAGCAAACCGCATCTGGCCACCGCAATGACGAAAGCCGTCGATGAAGTGGTAAAGGTCGATTTCAAGATTCACGGCTGCCCGATACATCGAAAAGAACTTGTTTATGTGTTAAAGTCACTTCTTCTGGGCAAGAAACCCGAAATTCCCGAATACCCCGTCTGCGTCGAATGCAAGGCCAACGGAAATCCATGCTTGTGGGATTACGGTCAGATTTGTCTTGGCCCGATCACCAGAGCCGGATGCGAGGCACGATGCCCGACAAACGGTTTCCGATGCTTCGGATGCCGCGGTTATATCGACAATCCAAACGTCGAAGCCGCCAAAGACGTTATCGAAAAATACAATTTAAACATTGAAGACCTGAAGAGCAAAATGGTTCTCTTCGGCAGTACGCAGGAGCCTACATTATGAGTAAAACCGTAAATATAAATGTCCATCATGTCACCCGTGTTGAAGGGCATGGAAACATAGTCGTAAACGCCAAAGACGGCAAAGTCGAGAAAATAGAATGGCAAGTACCCGAAGCCCCGCGATTTTTCGAAGCTATGATCAGGGGCAGAAGCTACGAGGATATACAATTGATTGTCAGCAGAATTTGCGGCATCTGTTCAATATCTCATTCCCTCGTAGCAACAAAATCCATTGAAGATGCGATTGGCATCAGCGTCTCTGAGCAAACCGACAAGATCAGACGGCTGCTGCACTATTCCGAGCAGCTCCAAAGTCACGTCCTCCACGTGGGTTATCTGGTCGCACCGGATATGTTTGGCGTCAAATCTGTGGTGCCGCTGGTGGGCATGGCCAAAGATGCGGTACTAACGATAGTAAAGGCGCATCGCATCGCAAATGCATGGTCTGAACTGCTCGGCGGAAGAGTTACGCATCCGGTTACAATTCGTCCGGGCGGATTCACAAAACTGCCTTCAGAGCAGCAATTGAAAGAACTAAAAGAAACGCTCACAAGCCTTATTCCTGATTTAATGACTATAGTGGATGTGGTTTTGAGTGTTGCGGATCAGTTGCCGGCCTTTACAAGAGCCACTGAGTATGTTTCTCTGCGAGAAGACAATTTTTATGCATTTTATAATGGCAAAATTGTCTCAACCGATGGACATACCGAAGATGTATGCAATTGGGAGTCTGTGGCAAACGAATACGTCAACGATCAGTCAACTGCCAAATGGGCAAAATGGCATCGCGACTCGTATGCCGTTGGTGCATTGGCAAGATTTAACAACAACTATGAACAGCTTGTAGACCCAGCCAAGGCCATTGCCAAAAAATTCGGATTGGAAAAAGGATGCTGTAATCCATATATGAATTCGGTTGCGCAGCTTGTCGAGTGTGCTGACATTGTTGTCAACAGCATCAAACTGATTGACGAACTGCTTACTTCCGGCATTAAGCTGGAAAAGATTGACGGCAAGCCCAAAAAGGCTGGACGCGGAAATGCCGCCATCGAGGCGCCAAGAGGTATTCTGTTCCATTCATATACCTTTGACGAAAAGGGTATTTGCCTGGGCGGCAACCTTTGCATACCGACAAATCAGAACCACGCAAATATCCAGAAGGATTTCGAAAAACTAGTACCAGAAATTCTTGATGAAGGTCAAGACGCTGTTCGTCAAAAGCTTGAAATGCTCGTTAGGTCATACGACCCGTGCATTTCCTGCTCGACCCACATGCTGGATGTGAAATTTGTATAAATTTAGACACAGATTTCACGGATTACACTGATATTAACAGCCGGATTTTTATATCCGGCTGTTTTTTTGAATGACCAGACACGGATTTACTCCGATTAACACTGCTTGTGTCATTCCCGCGAAGGCGGGAATCCAGGTTTTGTGTCTGCGTAATCAGCGAAATCAGAGTTTCAATTGGCTGTTTTCTATACTCTAAACCCTGCACCCTATCCCTTGATTTTCCCACTCTTCACACCTTTCACACTTTGCTTACCTTCCTCCACTTTTCCCTTGCTTTTTCACCATTTCCAGCTATTTTTATCCTTTAATGGCGATAAAACCTGCCGTATCGAGCAAATTTTTGCGTGGCAAGTAAAGAAAAATGATGGTCGAAGAAATAACCAATATAAATGAAACCCACACATTCCGATGTCCTCGTTGGCATAAGCGTGTCTTTCCAGTGTTCTCTGTGGTTTTAGTTTGTATAGCTATTTGGCTTTATGGTAGTTTATTTGAGGTGTTCCGAGATTATGATGATTGGAGGGCATGGTTTGGTTATACCCTTGGTATTCTTGTTATATTGTATACGATTTTCAGTGCTTTTAAATTCATCAGCGTCACTTATACCCAAATTACTATAGATACAAAATACATTCTCATGAAGACACCACTGTCAACGGTCAAGATACCATGGAGTGAAGTTCTTGGTGTTCATCTTTTGCATAATGATGAAGCGTTCCGAATTATCGGTGTTCAACGCAACATTATCTTTAACACAAAAGATTATACAGAATCAGATTATTTACGGGGACTTATAAAAGAGAAGCTCTCTCCAGTATTAAATCGAGATATTCCATCCACATCTAAAAATGTTCTTTTAGACATTGTAAACCTTGTCCTTCATAATCGTCCCTGTATTTCGTCTTCAAAGGTCTATGAAAAAGTACTGTCGGTCGATAGAAAACTGAGATATGAAAAAGTAAAACAGCTTGTGAAATCTATCAGAAATAGGGAATAGTATCTTGTGAAATCCGCAGTCAAAAAAATCTCTGTGTCCTCTGTGGCTATAATAGAACTATGAAAGAAACAATAGTATTAGGACTTGGCAATCCCTTGATGGCCGATGAGGGCATCGGCATTGCCTTAATTTCAAAGCTCCAAACGCAAGCCGATAAATTCGGCGACGTTGAATTTGTCGACGCAGGAACAGGCGGGTTTAATCTGCTGCATTATCTCGACGGCAGGAAGAAGGCGATAATTATTGACTGCGCACTTATGGGGACGCAGCCGGGCACGATAAAGAAATTTTCGCCCGAAGACGTGGAAACGACAAAAAAACTTGCACATTATTCCCTGCACGAAGCCGATATTATCAAAGTCCTGCAAATGGCAAAAATGCTTGGCCAGTGTCCCGAAACAGTAATTATCTTCGGCATCGAACCAGCCGCTGTCGAGCAGAGACAATCGCTGTCAACCACCCTACTGGACAATATCGACCTTTATATTGAACAGATTACAGCCGAACTTTTGTGAGTTCTTTGTTCATAGCAAAGACAACACTAAGGACTATTAAATATTTCAGCTTCTGCCGAGAGTCTTGAGGTACTTTTTGCTCTTGCTAAGACCCATTCGGCTGGCCTTTTTCTTGGTCGCGTCAAGTCCCCTGCCAAGTGCTTTTGCGATTTGGGCGGTTGCTGTAGAAGGGAAAAGTTTTTTCAGCTTCGCAAGATCAGCCTTTGTCCATGTCCCTTTAATTGCCTTTTTCTTCGCCATTTTGACCCCTTTCAAATTTTCAACAATTGTCCCGTATATGTCCCTTGGTTTACTTTATATCGTCTTGTCCCCGGTGTCAAGTCTGCTATATACTACTAAATTTCGGTATTTTGTCCATAATTCTTGAATCTTTAACCCCCCCAAAGATAGCCTTTACAACTCTCGCCAAATAATTATACTTAAGTGCCTTATGGCAAATGAAAACAAAAATTCGATCGGTATTGTTGAGACTAAGACTATCCGCGTGATCGAAACGGACGCCCCGCTTCGGCTGGTCAGCGGCAAGACTCTCGCCCCCATCGACGTCGCCTACGAGACCTACGGAACTCCAAGCCAATCCGGTGACAATTGCATCCTTATCTGCCATGCCCTCAGCGGCAACGCCCACGTCGCAGGATTCAACAGCCCAAAAGACGAAAAGCCCGGCTGGTGGGATATTATGGTCGGACCGGGCAAGGCGATCGATACCAATAAATACTTTGTCGTCTGCTCCAATTTTCTTGGCGGGTGCAGCGGAACTACCGGCCCTTGTTCCATAAATCCCGCCACAGGAAAACCTTACGGCCTGACATTCCCAATAATCACCATAGCCGATATGGTCAGGGTGCAGAAGCTGTGGCTCGAAAAAATCGGCGTAAAAAGCATTCTTGCTGTTATCGGCGGCTCGATGGGCGGCATGCAGGTATTGCAATGGGCCATTGGCGATCCGGATTTTGTAAAATCCGCCATTGTCATAGCTTCCAGCCCCAGACTAAGCGCACAATCCATCGCTTTCGACGCGGTTGGCCGAAACGCGATACTGGCGGATCCGCATTTCGCTGGCGGCCAATACCATGACCAGACCGGACCAGCCCGCGGACTTGCCATCGCGAGCATGATAGGTCATATTACGTATCTATCCGAGCACAGTATGCACAAAAAATTCGGCAGGAACCT
>JAQURJ010000077.1 GCA_028715705.1 Phycisphaerae bacterium
AACGAGTCACTTGGACGTTTACGAGTGCCGAAAAACCGAAATTTTGAAATATTGTGTTCAAAAATTTACTCAAAAAATGTTAACTGAAGTTTTGAGCCTCAAAAATCAAATTATTAGAGGCTCCCTATATATTTATGTTCAGAATAAGGCGTATTTACGATGATATATCGCCCAGCGACAAGCAGGCTATTGGGCAGATACAAAAAATACTCATTGAACAATTTCCACTTCTGAATACCGATGAGATCGAAAAGCTGCCATTCCTGATGCGTAATCCGCAAAAATACGGCTTTCAACCTATCCTCATCGCTGCCGAGCAAACAGCCGGTCAGGTGGCGGCGTTTTCGCTATTGCTGTATGAGCCGCAGTTGGATTTTTGTTTCCTGGATTACCTGTCGTCAGCGCCGAAACGTATGGGCAGAGGGCTTGGCGCGGTGTTGTATGAACGAGTGAGGGAGCAGTGTCTTGCCCTTGGGGCGAAGGGTTTGTTCTTCGAGTGTCTGCCGGATGACGCGGTATTGTCGCCGCAGCCGCAGGTTTGTAAGATAAATCAGCAGCGGCTGAAGTTCTATGAGCGTTATGGGGCCAGGCCTATCGCCAATACGAAATACGAAACTCCTCTTAAAGAAAATGATGATAACCCGCCGTATCTTGTTTTTGATGACCTTGGGATGGGAACGATTTTGCGGCGAGACTATGTCCGTGCGATAATGCGAGCTATACTCGAAAAAAAGTATGGGCATATCTGCCCGAAAAGCTATATCGAAATGGTAGTCGAATCCGTGTCGAATGACCCTGTGCGGCTTCGTGAATATCGATATATAAAAAAAGATGTTCAGGTGCAAGCCGCGGTCAAACCTGCGATTTCCGACGACCGCAAGATAGCTCTTATTGTAAACGAGAAGCATCCTATTCATCATGTTCACGACAGGGGTTATGTCGAATCGCCGGTCAGAATAGAAAAAATTGAAAAAGAACTTGCGGCAAGTAATATCTTTGTCAAAGAAAAGGCGAGATTGTTTTCAGAAAAATATATTCGGAAAATTCATGATGCAAAATATGTGGATTATTTCAAACAGGTTTGCGAAAAGCTTGAGCCTGATAAATCGGTCTATCCCTACGTTTTCCCTGTTCGAAATTTAGCAAAGCCGCCAAAAGAACTTTTGGTTCGAGCCGGTTATTTCTGTATAGATACTTTTACACCGCTGAACCGAAACGCGTATATTGCCGCCAAAGGTGCGGTTGATTGTGCCCTGACCTGTGCCGAGAATCTTTTAAGAGGGCGGAGAATGTGTTACGCACTGGTGCGGCCTCCGGGACATCATGCCGAGCGAAGCGTTTTCGGCGGATTTTGTTATTTTAATTCCAATGCCGTCGCGGCCGATTTCCTTAGCGGATATGGAAAGGTCGCGATACTTGATATTGATTATCATCACGGCAACGGCCAGCAGCAGATTTTTTATAAGCGTGCCGATATCCTTACTGTTTCTATACACGGCCATCCTTCATTTGCATATCCATATTTTGGCGGTTTTGCGGATGAGCGAGGCGATGAAGCCGGTACAGGGTTTAATATCAATTACCCGCTTGCGGAGACTATCACCGCCGAGATGTATATGAAACAGCTTGAAAAAGCATGCAGGGATGTGATGAATTACAAGCCGGAATTTCTTGTTATCGCTCTTGGGCTGGATACGGCGTATGGCGATCCAACGGGGTCATGGCCGCTGAGAGTAAAGGATTTTGCCCAGGTTGGGCAGCGGGTCGGACAGATTAATTTGCCGACAATGGTAGTGCAGGAAGGCGGATACAATACGCGGGTTTTGGGTATAAATGCCCGCAGTTTTTTTGAGGGATTATGGCAGACCAAAAACAAAGGATTTTATTGAAATAAATTGAATAATCTGCGAAATTGGGCATATACTTAGCATATTTTTTTTGGAGATAGATACAGGCCTTGGAAAAACTTCGTGAGACTTTACAAGTAAAAAGAGAGCGGGCTGCTCTAGTAGCTGTTTATTTGAAGGGCAAAGGCAGGGGGGATAATCTGGCGGAACTGATCGCTTTGGCCGAAAGCGCAGGGGCGATGGTTGTTGACCGATTTCAGCAGAAGATCGCATCCATTCATCCCGGCCATTATATCGGCAAAGGCAAAGCCGAGGAACTGGCCGAAAGGGTAAAACGATTCGAGGCCGATGTGGTCATATTCGATAACAACCTCTCGCCAGCGCAGATTCGCGAACTGGAAAAGATAGTCAAAGTCAAAGTGCTCGACCGCAGTGAATTGATACTTGATATTTTTGCCACCCGTGCTCAGACAAAACAGGCGAAATTGCAGGTTGACCTTGCTCAATTGGAATATACATATCCTCGCCTGACGCGGATGTGGTCGCACCTCGACACGGTAGCTGGAGCAGGCGGTGGAACAACCGCTGGTGCGGTCGGCGGTATTGGAACGAGGGGAACCGGCGAAAAGCAGCTTGAAATAGACCGCAGAATAGTACAAAAAAGAATTTCTGAATTGAAACGTGAACTGAAGGGAATAGATAAACGCAAGCTGCGGGAGATTGGGGGGCGAGCGGGAATGTTCAAGGTTTGCCTTGTCGGCTATACCAATGCGGGCAAGAGTACGCTTTTGAATAAACTTACCGATGCGGGAGTGTTTGTTGAGGATAGATTATTCGCTACTCTTGATACACGTACGAGAAAATGGTCGCCGGAAGGGGGCATTGAGATACTGCTTAGTGACACTGTCGGCTTTGTACGAGATCTGCCGCATCAGCTTGTGGCTTCGTTTAAGGCGACGCTGGAAGAAGCAATCAATGCCGACCTGCTTTTGCACGTTATAGACGTATCCAACGCAGACGCTATGAAGCAGATTGAATCTGTTAAGGGGGTTTTGGCAGAGATCGGCTGCGGCGGGAAAAAGGTTATAGAGGTTCTCAATAAGGTTGATTGCGTGCGTGATATTGCCGAGTTCGATCTTTTGCAGACTCTGCATCCTGAGGCGATTTGCATATCAGCTAAGAGCGGTTACGGACTCGATGCTTTTAACCAAAAGGTTATAGAATGTTGCAGGGGCGTACAGGTGCGTCTGCGAATAACAAGCGGCCAGTCAAATGGCAAGGTGCAGAGCTTTCTTCGCGCCAACGCACAGATATTGAGTGAGGATTACATTGATAATATGATCGTGATGGATGTGTTGGTGGGGAAAAATCAGTTTTCGCAGTTGAAAAAGCTCTCGCCGGAAAAAATCGAAGAACTGCCGTAAAACTATTGGGATGGTCGCATTCCAATAAATGAATTGACAAAAAGGCGGACATGTGGACAATTTCACAAAAAAGGAATAGAAATGTTCGACAGAATATCAATAATCGGTGACGGAGCGATGGGGACGGTGATGGCGATGCTGCTTTGTGAAAAAAGCGAGCATGTCGCGATGTGGGGACATGACCGTGAACAGTTGGCGCAAATAAAGAAAGCCGGAGAGAATTTCAAATTTTTGCCTGGTTACAAGCTGCCCGAAGGTCTGAAATTTGAGCCGGATGAAAATTGTATATTTGAGGGTTGCAATCTGGTAGTATCGGCAGTTCCGTGCCAATTTATGCGCAGCACATGGAAAAGACTTAAACATTATTTTGACGCTTCTGTTCCAATAGTATCAGTGACCAAGGGTGTGGAGAATGGTACGCTGCTTCGACCCGACGAGATTTTACATGACGTTTTGGGAAAGGTTAGATGCGCAGCTCTTTCTGGGCCGACCATCGCCGATGAACTTGCCCGGAAGCTGCCGGCTACGGCTTGTGCGGCTTGTGAAGATGGGGAATTGGCAAGGCAGGTGCAGGAAATTTTTAGCACCGATTGGTTTCGCGTATACACTAATACGGATGTTATCGGGGTGGAACTTGCTGGCGCGATGAAAAATGTTATCGCGATAGCGGCTGGTATAATCGACGGCACAAAAGCCGGTGACAATGCGAAAGCCGCGCTGCTTAGCAGGGGACTTGCCGAGATTACCCGGCTGGGGATCGCTATGGGGGCAAGGCCGGAGACATTTGCGGGGCTAACCGGGCTGGGGGATTTGGTTACGACCTGTATTTCGCCAAAGGGACGGAATCGCTCTTTCGGTGAGCGGATAGGGCGGGGTATGACCACGGAGCAGGGGCTTGGGGCAACACAATCGGTGGTGGAAGGTGCGGCTACGTGTAAAAGTGTGGTTGAACTGGCGAAAAAATACGATGTTGAAATGCCGATTACCGAAGCGGTTTACCAGGTTCTGTTTGAGAATAAAAACGTCAAGGATGCCATTCACGATCTGATGACGCGTAAGCTTAAATCAGAGCGGTGTTTATAATCATTTCTATTTCATTCTTTTTGAAAATTTCACAAATTTTTTCATGCGATTTTGCTCGGGCGGGAATGTTTTCTATAGTTTAGATGATTGAGAAGGGCTAATTGGACGTCCTATAATCTCAAAAATCTAAACTTTGGTGGTTCAATGTTTGAATTTCTTAAAAAGCCGGCTTATTCGATTGGAATTGACATGGGAGATGATAATCTCAGTCTTATCCAACTTGCTCAAAAATCCAATGAAACTATCCTGCTGGCCGGTTCGAGTGAATCCAGGCCCGGCTATATTGAAGCGGGGACGGTTCAGTGGCAACGATGGGCCATTGACGCGATTAAGGGGATAGTGGGTAAAACGAAATTTTCCGGCAAGAATACTGTAGCGGCTATTCCGCCCACAGAAGTTTTCATAGATCATATAAAAATGCCTTCCGTAAAAAATGGTCAAAAGACTCATGACGCCATTTTAACAAAAATCAAGCCGAAGCTGCCGTTTGACGCCGCTGACGCATTGCTCAAATTTATTCCGACCGAAGAAGACAACTGTATGGTGATAGCTACTGATCGCACCAAGGTTGACCGCCATCTGGCCATATTTGAAAAAGCCGGTTTGCAAATTAAGTCTTTAAGTGTTTGGCCCGATGCACTGGCAAGAAGTTATATAAAATTTTTCGGCAGGCGCAGGAATGATTTGGATGCGGTTGTTCTGCTGATAGATATCGGACCTAATTGTACGAATATGGTTATTTGCAGGCATAAAAATCTATTGTTTGCTAAATCTTTTCCTATCGGCGCTGCCTACACGGAAAAACAGCATGATACGGAACGGTTGATTCTTGAGATAGACAACTCTGTTCGGCATTTTTCTTCAATGTATAAAAAGGCGCGTATCGAACGGATGATTTTCCTGTCCGGTAAAACTGTTGATGTAGCTATTTATACCTCGATCGCCAAAAAGCTCGACATGCCTGCTCAGCTCGGCGACTGTATGGCTGCTATTCGAATACCTGACCCCGAAAATATGGGGGTGGACAGGCGAGGATGTAATTTCAGTTGGGCTACGGCTTTCGGGCTTAGCCTTTCTTAGTCAAAGGATAAAAAAAATGGGTAATATAAATTTTGTTCCTGATGATTATGTTCAGAACAGCGAATCACGGCGAACCAACCTGATTTACATTGTGTTGTTTGGCATTGTTATGGCTGGGTTGGGCGGTTCATTTCTTACCATCAAGATACGTCAGAAGGCGCTGCAAGACAAGGAAGATTACATTAATAAAAAAATGGTCGAAGCCAAAGTTTCGCTCCAGCAGTTCGAGCAACTGCAAACAAAAAGAAAAGAGATGATGAAAACGGCATTGACCACAGCCGATCTCATTGAGTCGGTTCCTCGCAGTGTTCTAATTGCCTCGCTGACCAACAACCTTCCGTTCGGCATGTCGTTGGCCAAAGTAAGCCTTGAGCAGAAAGAGCCCAAAAATATTGCCCCGATTGTGACCAACAAATCCACTTCAAAATACGATGCGGCGAAAGAAAAAGATGAATTTGAGCCGGAAGTTTCGCGAGAAAAACTGCTCGAAACCAATATAGCCATAGAGGGTCTGGCTCCCAGCGATCTTCAGGTTGCCGCCTTTATCGAGCGACTTGGGGTTTCACCGTTGTTTACAAACGTAGCTCTTATTGAGTCACGTGAGTATAAAGTCAATGAAACGGCTTTTCGTTATTTCAAGCTGACTGCTATGGTGAAAAAAGATGTTCACTTGAGCAAAGAAGACATAGATATAATCAGAGAAAAACACGAAAGCATTCCAAATGCTTTTAATTTATAGGGGATTTAGAAATGAATAGCGGAATGAAAAAACTTTTGTTTTTTATAGTGATCCTGGGCATATCCTATGTTGCGTACCAGTATATGCTAAAACCCGCCAATAAGAATCTTAGCGAAAATAAGAAGCGGGTTGAAGCTAAGTACGAGAAACTTGCCGAACTTGAACGCGCGACTTCGGCTGCCAATGACCTGCATAAGCAACTTGGCGAACTGGAAGAAGCGATCAAATTTTTTGAAAGCAAACTTCCTTCCACAAGCGAGATACATAAAGTTCTTGAACAGGTGACAGTTATTGCCCAGAAGCAGGGGCTAAAGCCCAAGACTATCAAAACGCTTGAAAAGAAAAACAACAGCGGTTATATCGAACAGCCGCTTAAAATGGAATTGCAAGGCAATTTCAATTCGTTCTACAGCTTCCTGCTCGAACTTGAGAAACTTCCGCGTATTATGAAGATACGCAATCTCGAATTGCAAAAAGTACGTGACGCTCAGGGCGAGGTCAGTACGAATTTTATTGTAAGCATCTTTTTCCAGAACAACAAGGGCTAAAATTTTGAGGAATAAAAAATGTTGTCATTTTTGAAGGAACAAGTATTGCCGGAATCGACTGAACAAAACAAGAATACGATCGATACCGGTGACGGCCAATATGTTACTGTTTCGGCTACAAGCGAAAACGCAAGAAAGAGCACTATGCTGCTTGTTGGAGTTTTCATTATAGGTGTGCTTGTGTTGCTGTTTATGATCAAGCAAAGCGCTCCGACAGAGGCGAAGGCCTCTTCTGAAAGCAAAGAGCAGGAGAATATAGAACTGGCTATTGCCCGGCTGACAGGCGTGAGAGCTGAAATGTACGGCAGAATGGATGAAATAGTCAATAAGTTCTATGAGTTTTCAAACATCCAGCAGGTCAATGTCAACGAGTTGACCAAAAATCCTTTTTCTGAACAGCTATTTGCCGGCGTTAATGCCGACATCAAAGACGATCAGATTGATCCTCGCTCATTGGCTGTTCAGCAGGCGCATCAGGTACAACTTTTGAGCATTATGCAATCGAGTCAGGGCAACTGCTGCATGATAGATGACAAGATACTTTACAAAGGCGACACGATAAAATCCTTTGTTATTACGGAAATAGGTGACGACTATGTCAAGCTAAATTCCGAAGATTACCAAATAGTATTACGATTAACTGATTAAGGGAGAAGATAATATGTTGACACAAGCGATGACATATAAAAATCTGAGCATAAAAGATATCCTTGCACTTTCTATTGAAACCGGCGCCAGTGACATTCATATCAATGTCGGTATGTCTCCGGTTTTTCGTAAAAATACTGAACTTATCATCACCGATTTGCCTTCGGTTACAAATGATGACGCAAAATCTATGCTGCATGAAATGGTCGATGATAAAGCGTGGGAAAAATTTGAACACAAAAGGGATCATGATTTTTCCACAAAGATAGAATCGGGACATCGTTTTCGTGTAAACGCTCATTATCAGCGTGATAGCATCGCAATAAGCTTCAGGGTAATTTCCAGCGATATTCCATCTCTCGACAATCTGTATTTACCCTCACTGATGAAAGACCTTGCCGATTTGCCAAGAGGATTAGTTCTGGTGACAGGTCCGACCGGTTCAGGTAAAAGCACAACTCTCGCATCTATGATAAATCTTATTAACGAAAAGCACGCAAAGCGTATCATAACTCTTGAAGACCCTGTGGAGTACGCTCTTATCAACAACAATTGCATGATCGAACAGAGGGAGATAGGCTCGGACTGCCCAGAATTCGCTTCGGGTCTAAAACATGCTCTTCGTCAAGACCCGGATATCATCATGGTTGGCGAAATGCGTGACCTGGAAACCACCAGTTCCACGATAACCGCCGCAGAAACCGGTCACCTCGTATTCAGCACGCTTCATACAAACAATGCGCCGCAGACTATCGAGCGGATTATCGATATTTATCCCGGCGAACAGCAAAACCAGATCCGTGCTATGCTTTCCAACACTCTCCAGGCCGTTGTTTCGCAAACTCTCTTTCGACGAATTGACAAGCCGGGTATGGTTCCATGTACCGAAATCCTGCTCTGTACCCCTGCGGTCAGAAACTGTATACGCGAAAACAGAATATACGAAATACCGAATATAATAGAGACTTCAAGGCGCATTGGTATGCACACGATGGACAATAGCATCGCCAACATGTTCTTTGAGGGATTTATTGACAGAGAGGAAGCGGTAATGCGTTCAACAAATCCGGGCAAAATGGACAAACTTCTAACGGCCCAGCGCAACGAAAAATCAAACTAAGGGGTTATAATGTTTAACAATTCAGCAACTCTTACAGCCGAAAACGCAGCCGGTTTGAGTAAAGCTAAACCGTCACTGGCAAAACTCCAGGGGTTGCGGTTCGATTTTGGGCCGAGCAAAAAAGATATCCTTAATTTCACTAACCAGCTTGCAGTTATGGTAAGAGCCGGTATCAGCCTTCCCGAAGCACTCGACTCAATTTGTGAGCTGATAGAAAATCCAAAATTCAAAACGGTAATCTTAGATTTGAAGTTGCGTATCGAAGGCGGCAGCAGCTTTTCGCAGGCGCTGGCCGAACATCCTGATATTTTTAGCAATTTATATATGAACATGGTAGCTGCCGCTGAAACAAGCGGTTCGCTGTCTATGATGCTCCAGAAGCTGACCGAATACCTTGACCAGGAAGCCGAGACAAGCTCGCAGGTTAAAAGCGCAATGGTCTATCCGATCATCATAGCCGTCATGGCTGTTTCAGTGACGGTATTTCTGCTTGTATTTGTGCTGCCCCGGTTCACGAAGATATTTGCCGGGAAGGAGCAATACCTTCCTGTTCCGACAAAAATACTTATGGCAAGCAGTGCATTTTTACGCGGCTACTGGTTCTTAATTTTGCCGGCTGTCGGCGGGGTATTATGGGGATTCTGGTATTACATATCTACTCCATCCGGCAGAGCATGGTGGGATAAGACCAAACTTCAAATACCTCTGATCAAGACCTTATGCAGAAATCTTTATATCACCCGCAGTCTTCACACAATGAGCGTGTTGAGCAAAGCGGGCGTGCCGATACTGAATACAATTTCAATCACCGCACAAATCGCCGGAAATACACTGTATAAAAATATGTGGCAGGGCGTTCACGATCAGATCAAAGAGGGTAAAAAAATCGCAGCAAGCCTGTCACGATATACCCTTATGCCGCGAAATGTCGTACAGATGATCAGCAGCGGTGAGGAATCCGGAACAATGAGTGATGTTCTCAGGGACGTATCCGACTTTTATGAAAGAGAACTTAAGACGATCATAAAGACCGTAACATCCATGATTGAGCCTATAATGATCGTGCTGATGGGTGCGCTTGTCGGCTTTATAGCGATGAGTATTATTCTGCCTATCTTCAGGATGTCGAGTTTGGTAAGCGGAAAATGAGAAATAAAGGATTTACATTTATTGAGGTTATGATAGCCGTCTTTATACTGGGGCTGGCTGTAATAGCGCTGGTAGGTGCAAATACGGCTTTTACTCAGGTCAACGGCGCTGGTGTCGATCTTGCCACAGCCGAATTTCTCATGCTTCAGATAAAGGAAATGACTGCTTTGGTGAGCGTTGTTGACCCTCAAAGCGGGACGACCTTCTGGGGACCTGAGACAGGCGAGACATCGGCAGCACTTTATGATGATCTCGATGATTTTGATGGCCGAAGTTTTTCTCCGCCGATAAATTCGCAGGGTATCGCTATGAGTGAATACGGAAATTTCATACAGCAGGTTACGGTCGAAAATGTCAGAACGGATAATTTTTCGCTTACAGCCAGCCACCACAGCACACCTTTTGTAAGAGTTACCGTAGATATTCTACTTAATGGTGAAACCATAAATTCTGCCAGTTGGCTTCGAACAAGGCAATAATGAAAACTATATGCACGAAAAAATCCGGTTTCACCCTCGTAGAGCTGCTTATATCGCTGGCTATAACCGCGATTATGCTCGTTGCGATATCATTTGCGATAAACGGCTCATCGATAAATTACAGCAAGAACGAAGAGCTTTTCAATTCGCTCAACAAAGCGCGGCAGGCACTTTTGCGTATAACAACTCAGATTCGTACCGCTGACGCTGTTTCTTCGGCAGCCGCTTCCAACGAATGTTCGCTTATTACCCCGACTGGCCAGGATATCACCTTTAGTTACAATAGTACAGACGACAAACTTTACTTGGTTACCAACGACGATCTGCTGGATGCTGATTATGTGCTCTGTGATAATGTAACAGCTATGAATTTTACAAAAAATACCGCCTCCAAAGACGGCGTAACTTATGTCAAGAGCGTTCAGATTTCCATCACAGTAG
>JAQURJ010000078.1 GCA_028715705.1 Phycisphaerae bacterium
CTGACAATGGTAATCGCCGTCTTATCACACTGGCTGTCTAAAAGCGTCTGCGCCAACCCGCCCTGTAATTCAGTAACGGTAAATTCCTTTTGCTCGAACCAGCTCTCTGACGAATACGTAGGCGAATACTTTATATATTCAAGGTCATTGTTATTGAACCGCAAAAAAATCAGCTCGGCAGGATTGACTTTATCATCGCCCTCACCAAAGCCAGAGTATCCGTCATCGTTTATCCAAAGCGCTATACCTTCACCGGGAATATCAAAAACCAGACGCGAAAATTTTATCATTTCATTTATCCGGTGCGAAGTGAAACGAACCTGGGCCTGGGCCTCGCCGCTTATTTGGGCTTTATCGTTGGCCGAACTCATCGCATGAGCGATAGCCGCCACAGCCCCCAATATAAGGCTGGTTATCATCAGAGCTATCAAAAGCTCTGCAAGGGTAAAACCTTTTTTGCCGCAAAGACACTGATTAACACGGCTTTTTTCAGACACGGATTTACACCGATTAACACTGTTTAAAATACTGGATTCCCGCCTTCGCGGGAATGAGACTTGAATAGAATTTATTGAAAAATATCTCATTTTTTTTAATCTGCGTAATCAGCGTTTAAGTATGGCTGTTTTTTATTTCTCATTTCCTCTATTTCGATATCAGTCTATCTATTCTGGTAACCTGCTGACCGTCATACAGCACAGTGACAGTCGCACGGATAAATCCAGCAGGCAACGACCCACTTTCCTGCTGGGTATATACATAATTGCAGCTTGCTGTCCTGCTAAATAGCGTATAATCATTATCGGTTATAATATTGCCTTCTATATCAGTTACCTGCCCTTGCGATTCAGTATAGCTGCCGTAAGAGCTGATGATCGAATCAAAGTCCGTAATGACGATTCGATTCATCATGTCCTCAGCAAGATTAGCCGCGATAGTCCGCCTGATGCCTTCTGCCTGTAATTGTGCCCCCGTAGAAAATGGCACCAGTATAGTCGCAGCCGTACTTCCAACGATAACCATCGCTATCATTGCCTCGGCGAGTGAAAAACCTTTGTATTTTCTGTATTGGGTATTCATTTCTTATGTCTTATATCTAATTTCTTATTTCTCTCTCATTCTATGAAAAGGGCTGGCCGCGTTTGGCCAGCCCTCGTCCTTATTTGTTTTTAGTGAGCTAATCGCGGATTAGTAATCCCAATGCTTCACACTATCAGCGTCGGTCCCGCCGTCATTAGCACGAACGTCACCCGTTGTAGAATTATAGTACCATGCTGAACCATCTTCCTGCGTGCTCGATATCGTGGCATCATTGGTAAATGGATTTTCCGGAATTGCTCTTAGATATTCGTCTGTCACCAGGTCACCAAGGGCATTAGGCTCATTATCACTGTTCTTTACGCTCCAAAGTTCGATCTGCGCACGCATAGTGTGCAGGTCGCTCTTCAGGCTGTTTTCCTTTGCCTCTGTGCTGGCGTTTGTAAACTGCGGTATCACTATAGCGGCAAGGATACCCAGAATTACGACCACGATCAGAATTTCAACCAATGTAAACCCTTTTTTTGCGTTCATTTTTACTACCCTTTCCTAAAAATTGTTTTTTGTTTTTGCTATCGACTTTACTTTAACACTACTTAATTAACGACAAACAAACTTCTAAGGCCTTTTTTCCCATACCAACAAAAACATAAGAAATAAAATGAGTGAAGCAAAAAAAGTGGCAAAAATTAACCACAGATTATCGCTGATTAGCACAGATTATAGAGAAAACAGTCATTAACCGTGCAAAAAGAGATGAACATTCAATGTTGAATATTCGGCGTTATTTTTATTCGCCGCTGTGTTTGACCAATGTGTTCGATGCTGATCCACACGCAGAAATCTATCTGTGAGAGAATATCCCTGACTTTATCGGCCCATTCGATAAGCACCACCGACTGCGGATAGAGAAAATCGTCAAAACCGATCTGCTCAAACTGGGCCGAGGTCTCTATGCGGTAGGCGTCGATATGAAAAATATCCAATCGTCCGATATACTCATTGACAAGAACAAATGTGGGACTGTTTATATGATGCTGCTCTTGCGCCCCGGCGCCAGCGGCTATGCCTTTTATAAGATGGGTCTTTCCCGCACCCAGATCACCAGTAATAGCAAAAATCTCCCCGCCGTGCAGCTTTTCGCCTATTTCGCGTCCGATAACAATAGTCTCGTCAACAGATTGTGATATAAATGTCTTCATAATTTATAACTGATAATTGAAAAGGGTAAAATCCTAAATTATCAATAATCAATCATCAATTATCATTTCAAGTGGTCGTAGCCAGAGGGCTTTAATTCTTCAATTCGTCCGTCATTAAATTTTATTGTTACCTCGCCGCTATCGTCCATTCGTCCGATAACTGTTATCGGCGTTGAATGCCGCCACTTGTTCTTTAATATCTCGTACTGATCCTGGGCAAGACTAAATAGAAGTTCAAAATCCTCACCATCATTAAGCGCCGCCCCAAGCGGATTGGTTGATTTTTTTGCCGCATCGGAAATTGGTATTTTGCCTGCTTCGATACAGGCGCCTGTTTTGCTTTGTGCGCATATCCTCGAAAGATCAATACTCAGTCCGTCACTGATATCCATCATGGAATTTATTTTCGCGATTTTGGTTATTTCCAGAGCCTCTTCAACTCGCGGAGTAAAATCAAGATGCTTTGTGGTTAACGACCCGCCAAGTTCACCGGTAACGCATATAATGTCACCTGCCTTAGCGCCGTTTCTGCGGATAGGTTCACAATTCCCTCTCCGGCTGAGCATCGTAACATTTATAACAAAAGACTCACCGCCCTTTTTCCATTTGGTAATATCACCGCCGATTAGCTTGCAGTTATATTTGTCTGCGGCTTTGACAATACCCTCGTGAATCTGCTTTAGTTCCTTTTCGCCAAAACTCTTCGGCAGCGCCACAGCCGCCACAGCCGCTATCGGAACAGTCGCCATCGCCGCGCAATCGCTGAGACTGACCAGCATTGATTTATACGCAGCCGCAACAAGCGTATGTTTGCTCAGATCGAAATGCACCCCGTCAAGCAACATATCGGTGGTGATAAGAACGGTCACGTCTCCGGAAAGCCTGACCTCAGCCATATCATCACCGATACCGATCGGGAAATCGTCCGCACTCAAACCGCTTTGCTCAGCAAACCACGCCGTTATTGCGTCTTCCGAATTTATTTTCTTTATCATTTTGAAAAATCTTAATAACAACTATACTTCAGCCTCTCCAAATTTTCTCCACTGACAGGTTTGCGAAAAACAAATAAATGTTCGTGCATTATCAAATAAAATTAAATCCTTTTCCAACTAATCAAGCATTCAGCTTCTTATTCCAGAACACAATCTGCTCGGCAAGCTGTTTCAGTCCAGCCGAACCTTCCGTCTGGTATCTTTTTACGATATTTTCGGCTCCGAGCGAATCGTAAACATCAACATCGATCAATCCGCAATGCTCTTTTAGCGTTTCTATCGACAGGTCGGCAAGCTTCTTTCGCTTTGACTCACAAAACGCCACCAAGCCGCCCACAATGCCATGCGCCTCCCGAAACGCTATCCCCTTGCCGACAAGATATTCCGCCAGAGCCGTCGCGTCCAAAAATCCCTGGTCGAGCGAGGACTTTATCTTTCGAGTATTAAATTTCGTATTCGACACGATCGCTTTGGCCACATCAAGCGACGCGACAACCGCATCGGCTGCGCGGAACAGATGCAGCTTGTCTTCCTGCAAGTCGCGGTTATAGCCGGTGGGCAACGCCTTCAGTATCGTAAGCATCGCGACAAGCTCGCCCAAAACCCCAGCCGTTTTTGCCCGTATAAGCTCAAGCAAATCAGGGTTTCGTTTCTGCGGCATCATACTTGACGAAGTACAGTATTTGTCGTCTATGCCGATAAAATCGAATTCATTCGATGAATAAATAATCCAGTCCTCGGCAAGACGCGAAAGGTGTATCGCCGCAAGCGAGCAATCGAATATAAATTCCGCGGCAAAGTCACGATCTGATACCGCATCGATACTGTTATAACTAATATCGGCAAAACCCAGCCGCTTGGCCGTTATTTTGCGATCAAGAGGTAACGTGCTGCCGGCTATCGCTCCGCTGCCCAACGGACAGACATTGGCAAGGCTGCGGCAGTTCTCGAACCGAGTAAGGTCACGGTCAAGCTGCTCGACAAAACTCAACAGATATATCCCCATAGCCACCGGCTGTGCCCGCTGTAAATGCGTATATGCTGGCATTATATCCTGTTCATATTTGGATGCCATTTTCACAAACGTCTTTTGCAGCGAACGTATCTTAGCCGAAATACTTTTTATCTGGTCACGCAGCCACAGCCGGATATCGGTTGCGACCTGGTCGTTGCGGCTCCTTCCGGTATGCAGCTTCTTTCCGGCATTGCCGATTTTTTGCACAAGTGCAGCCTCGATAGCCATGTGGATATCTTCATACGTCTTATCGAATTTGAATTTGCCGTCTTCGATCCGCTTTTGTATCTCCAGCAGGCCTGCCTTTATCTGGTTATATTCATCCTTAAGGATAAGATTCTGCTCGTAAAGCATCTGCGCGTGGGCGATAGAGCCTGCGATATCATATTTATAGAGCCGAAAATCATAAGACAAAGATTCGACAAAATCGACGGTTTTAGGATCGGGTTGCCCCTTCAGCCGTTTTTCCCAGCTTTTTTTCTGCCCAGCCATAACTATCTCCAAATCTATCTCTAAACGGTCAAATGATACGCCAGTACACGCCCGATGTCAACCATAGCCGCCAAAATACAAAAATGTTGATTTGAATCAACATTGCCGACTTTTACCCCCTATATTAAAGCCCCAAAAGCAATAAAACTACGTCCAAAATGAACAGGAGTACGATCGTCAATTCCAGCACCACCATAAAGAAATTAGTTCTATCCTGCTGGATTATCTGGTAGAGGTCGTCAAGCGTCTTTAGCTTTTCATCGATCGTCCGGTGCCAGTCGGCCAGGTGCAGCCGTGCCGCAAGATTGTTATATATCCGGGCTAAATGCCAGTCACCAAAGAATTTGGTAATATTCACAAGCTCGTCGCTGAACCTTGCAAGGTCTATCCTTATCTCTCGTACATTTTGGCGAAGAGTCCTGCTGACCCCCCGCCGCCAGTTCCTAAGGTCACGGTACGCCGATTCCAGCGACGCGTCCAGCAGCCTGTCATAAGCCGATAGTTCGGCAAGCTGCACATTAGCCAGCTCCATCACCTGCAAAACCTCGTCCAGATTCTCACTTTCCACCACCAAAGCCGCATCCCAATCCGCCACCACCAAATCCGTATCATAATATGAAAGGTACAAATTCGTCGATTCGGCTGCCTCCTGCTCTGAAAGATAAGCCGAGTCCTGTTCAGCGGTCAAGAGACCCGCTATCTGCCGTCGGTTCGCCGCAAGCCACTGTTCCGCCTTTTGCTCATCCACAGCCGGAAGTTTATCAAAACAAAAAACCGTATAGGCATCCCCTTCCCGAAGCCGCTCGACTGGACGAATACAGTGAACAGTCAGTTCCTGCCGGACAGATTCAGCAAGTTCATAAACCTGCATATCGAGGCTCTGGCCGCCTAAATTTAGGTCATGATAATCAACGAGGTCTTCGAGCCGTTCGACCGCAAAAGGAATGCTTACCCGGATACTTATCGCGCCGATATTGAAAACCTGCACATGACGCTGGATTTCAACAATTCCCACCGGGGTCTGTTCACTGATAACCGGAAGTTCGACTTTTTGGGAGCGGTGAAAGAACATATATTTGGGGATTCTTTTGGTCGGCTCAATGGAATATTCCCGCAGCGGATAGGCCAGCAGCGTCCCTATCGGCTCACGCTTCATATCGTACGCCAGGTCGAAGGCGTAAATATAAACCGCCCTGCCGGTAATTTTCTGTGCCTGACCGCTATTTTCGTCCATATCAACCCCTTTTGACTCTATTGTAACCGTTTCAAAAACGCCGTCCACTAAAAATGCCGATGGGTAATCTATTTACTATTAACTGCTATTTCGTATAATCACCCGTTTAGTATGTATTGATTGATCTTAATTTACGGCAAAGGTGTGTCTATGGCAAAATTGACCAAACTTGATGATATCGTTTCGCTGTGCAAACGTCGCGGATTTATCTTTCAATCCAGCGAAATTTACGGCGGTCTTGCAAGCTGCTATGATTACGGCCCGCTGGGCGTGGAACTTAAAAATAACGTCAAACGCGCCTGGTGGCGGGCGTCCATCAATATGCGTGACGATGTCGTCGGTCTCGATTGCAGTATCCTTATGCACCCGATGGTATGGAAGGCCTCCGGCCACGCTGACAAATTCGCCGACCTTATCGCCGAATGCAAAAAATGCAACACCCGCACCCGCGTTGACCACCTTGCCGACAAAGCTGGCAAACATACCGAGCATGTCCCGCTGGACACCGCCCAAAAAGACGCACAGAGCCTTGTTAACAAGGTCTGTCCATCCTGCGGCACAATCGGCCAATTCACGGACCCTATGCCATTCCGCCTGATGTTCGAGACGAAGATGGGGGCGAATGTCGATGATTCAATGACCCTGTTCTTGCGGCCAGAAACCGCGCAAGGTATCTTTGCCAACTTTAAGAACGTAGTGGATTCGACTCGCGTTAAAATTCCGTTCGGAATCGGCCAGATCGGAAAAAGCTTTCGCAACGAAGTGACAACAAAAGCCTTCATTTTCCGCACCCGCGAATTCGAGCAAGCCGAGATAGAATTCTTCTGCGAACCCGGTACCGACGAGGAATGGTACAACCACTGGAAAGAATTCCGCTTCAACTGGTATGTAAATTTAGGGATAAAGAAAGAAAATCTCCGCTTCCGTGAACATGACCCCGACGAACTTGCGCACTATGCAAAAGGCTGCGTCGATATCGAATACAAGTTCCCATTCGGCTCCGGCGACTGGCAGGAACTTGAGGGCATCGCCAACCGCACCAACTTCGACCTCCGCCAGCATCAGCGAGGTATGAGGACGATGAACGACTGGTACGAAAACAAAGGCGACCTTGGAAAGATAACTTTGAAAGCCGAAGCAGAGGATTACGAAAAAGGCCCGCTGTCCTATTTCGACGAGCAGCAGAAAAAACGCTTCATCCCCTATGTCATCGAACCAAGCGCAGGCATCGACAGAAGTACGCTGGCGTTTTTGGTCGATGCCTATGACGAAGAGGAGGTCAAAGGTGAAACTCGAAATCTTTTGCGGTTCTCACCGGCTCTCGCCCCGACTAAAGCCGCGATTTTCCCACTGGTGAAAAAAGATGGTATGCCAGAAATCGCGCACAATATCTGTGACGATTTGCGGAAATACTTTACCTGTTTCTACGACGAGAAGGGTGCAATTGGCCGCCGCTACCGCAGACAGGATGAGGCTGGAACACCATTCTGTGTCACCGTTGACGGGCAGACGCTCGAAGATAAAACCGTCACAGTCCGCGACCGCGACTCTATGGAACAATACCGCGTCTCGACCGATCAGATTAAAAACCATTTAAGAGAAAAATTAGATATTTAAAATGATTACTGACCATATAAAGAATATCAATTTATATAAGAATCTTTCACCTCGCATCGGCAAGGCTCTTGAAATACTCGCTGCGGAAGATTTCACCAAAAAAGATACCGGCAAATACGAGGTTGACGGCGAAATAATCCACTATATGGTTCAGCGTTACACGTCAAAACCAATAGAAGAAGGAAAATTTGAAACGCACAAAAAATATATCGATATCCAGTTCGTTGCCGCTAGCGAAGAAATGCTCGGCTATGCACCATTGAATTGTTTCGAATTAGAAACCGATTACGATGGCGGCAAAGACGTCGCTTTTTACAAACAGCCGGAAGTTTTTACACCTGTCGCTTTGACAGCCGGTATGTTCTGTATCCTGTTTCCCCAAGACGGGCACATGCCCTGCCGCCAATTAAACGGCAAGGCCTGCGATGTTGTTAAAGTGGTGGTAAAGGTCAAAGTCGAGAAATAATTTATTGACCATTTGCGGTAAAATTAGGATAATAACATTATGAGCAGAGAAGAAATTCTGAAAAATCTTGAGTCTTTTCAGCCGGAAGTGAAAAACCGCTTCCACGCCGAACTGAAAGGCATCTTCGGCTCTTATGCTCGCAATGAAAACTCGCAGGCCAGCGACATTGACATCCTCGTCCAATTCCACGAGGGCGCAAGCCTGTTCGATTTTGTCGCCCTATCCGATTTTCTCGAAGAAGAATTGCACAATAAGGTTGACATCGTTCCAATCGACACCATCCGCGAAGAACTGAAGAATCGAATCTTGAAGGAAGCGATTTATCTGTGAGAGATACGTTAATCTACATCAAGGATATCATTGCCGCCATTGATTCTATTGATCAATTTGTAGAAGGAATGGACTTTTATCAATTTTCACAAGATGACAAAACAGCAAGTGCCGTTATTCAAAAGCTGCAAATCATCGGAGAAGCTGTAAAAAATGTCCCTGCCGATATAAGACAAAAATACTGCGATATTCGATGGAAAGAAATGGCCGGAATGAGAGATAAGCTCATTCACCAGTATTTCGGCATGAAAATGGAACTGCTTTGGGAAACCATCCAAAATGATTTACCACCTTTGAGAATACCTCTGTTAGAAATCATCAATGATCTTAATGAATCCGAGTAATGGCTGACAAGACTTTTATTATAGGTTTAAATAAACACATTAACGAGCAAGTCACTCTTAACGGCTGGTTGTACAATTCTCGCAGCAGCGGCAAGCTTGTCTTTCTTATCGTCCGGGACGGGACAGGCTTGTGCCAGTGCATCGTTGAAAAAGAAAAAGTCGGCGAGGAACTTTTTGACCAATTAAAGCATCTTGGCCAGGAATCTTCCGTTTCTGTTACCGGAACCGTCCGAAAGGAAGAACGCAGCGTCGGCGGATACGAACTTGCCGTAACCGACGCACAGATAATCGGTCAATCGGCTGATTACCCCATAACGCCAAAATCGCACGGCATCGACTTTCTGATGAAGAACCGCCATCTTTACCTGCGTTCACAGACGCCGTGGTGCATCGCCCGCGTTCGTCATACCGTCATCGACGCCATCCGCCGATTCTTCAACGACAATGGTTTTACATTAATCGACACACCAATTTTCACCACCATAGCCGGTGAAGAGGAGCAATCGCTTTTTGAGGTCGATTATTTCGGAACGCCGCTGCACTTGACCCAAACCGGACAATTGTATCTTGAGACAGCGGCTATGAGCTTTGGAAAAGTATATTGCTTTGGCCCGACCTTCCGAGCCGAAAAGAGCAAGACGCGCCGGCACCTGACTGAATTCTGGATGGTCGAGCCGGAGGTTGCCTTTATCGAACTTGACGGCCTGCTGGCGTTGGCCGAAAACTTCGTGTCGTTTATAGTTTCGCAGGTACTGGAAAAAAACAGAGCCGAACTGCAAACCCTCGGAGCCGATATCCAATCACTTGAAAGGATAAAACCGCCATTCTATCGGCTGACCTATACAGAGGCTGGCGAAATCCTCACCGGCGAAAAGACGCAAAAATTCATGCAAGAGCAGCTTGCCAAGTTCAAAACCGAAAAAGAAAAAATGGAATCCCGCATTGCTGAGCTTGAAGAGCAGCAGAAGAAATCGCTAAAACAGTGGCAGCGGGACAAAAACACGGCAGAACTGATAGAACTTCGCGCTAATTTATCTGAACTCGATACAAAGATAGAAAATAATCCCAAACACGCCCAGCTCGCAGCGGATTTTCGCTGGGGCAAGGACCTGGGCGGCTCGGACGAAACCATTATCAGCCTCATGCACGATAAACCCGTCTTTGTCACCCACTACCCGCGCGAGGCCAAGGCGTTCTATATGAAGACCGATTCCGACAACCCGAAAGTAGTGCGTAATTTCGACTGCATCGCGCCAGCCGGTTTCGGCGAGATAATCGGCGGCTCAATGAGAGAGGATGATTACGATGCTCTTATCAAACGAATGGCCGAAGAAGATTTAAAACCAGAAAGTTACCAGTGGTATCTTGATTTGCGTAAATACGGCACCGTACCCCACGGCGGATTCGGATTAGGCGTCGAAAGAACGGTCGCATGGCTCACTGGTGAAAAACACATCCGCCAGTGCATCGCCTTCCCCCGCATGATGGATAAAATTTATATAT
>JAQURJ010000079.1 GCA_028715705.1 Phycisphaerae bacterium
TTTGTTGATCGTGGTTATGCAGGACCAAAAATGATAGGCGAAACAAAAATTAATATGCCCCGTCCACAAAAAAACATTACAATAACACAGAGAAAAAAACATAAACGCAGAGCGGCAATAGAGCCAATCCGTAGCAGAATAAACTGAAAAAAATTGACACAACTGCCCCAAAACCCTACATTACCTTTTTTGAGCAGGAAAAATTTAATGCCCAGCCATAATTTAAAGAAAGTTGCTATCGGCGATCTTGAAATAATCGGCTACTCTGTAGCCGGTGAGGAAACCGTCGTCGCCATCCCGCAGCTCGACGTCTGCTTCGATATCGGCAAGGCCCCAGATCAGATCATTCCCATCAACCACGTCCTGCTAACGCACGGGCATATGGACCATTCGGCTGGCATCGCCTATTATCTTTCGCAGCGTAATTTCTGCGGTCAAAAAGCCGGTACTATCCTTGTGCCGGAAAATCTGCTGGGGCCCATTCGTCAGATACTGGACGCGTGGGGCAGGCTTGACGGCAACGGCATCCCGGCTAACCTTGTCGGCTTGAAGGCTGGCGAAGAATACCAGATAAAGCCAAATCTTTTCGCCCGCGCGTTCCCGACAAAGCATACTTTTGGCTCGCTTGGCTTTTGCGTCATTGAAAAGCGAAAGAAGATAAAACCCGAATACGCGAAACTAAAGGGGCCGCAAATTGTCGAACTGAAAAAACAGGGCATACAGATAGACTGTCAACTGGAAATACCCATCGTCAGCTATCTTGGCGATACGCAGTATGTCGATTTTTCGCAACTCGATTACGTCGCAAACAGCAAAATCCTGATAGCCGAATGTACGTTCTATATCGACGAGCATACAGACCGCGCCGCGGCAGGTCGGCATATGCACATTAACGAATGGGCGAGCCTGATAGAATCAATGAATAACGAGCGTATCATCGTGACCCATCTTACCCAGCGGACAGGTATGCGGGAAATCAAAAAGATACTGCGCGATAATTTATCCCCTGAAAAGTTAGAGAAAATAACAATTCTTATGGACAAATTGCCGCGTTGATTTTACATCGCGGGACGCGAACAAGTCAGGCACAACTCGACCAGTTCATCTATAACGGCTGTTCCGGCGCACATCACGGTATCGGCTCCGCCCCAGTAAATTTTCACCGTTCCGTCATCTTCCGGCACGGCTGCGCAGCTAAACACGACGTTATGCACATAGCCGACAAGTTCCCATTGATCCTGCGGAGTAAGAATCCACCTGTCACTAACACCTAAAATCTTCGCCGGGTCGTTAAGGTCGTGCAGCGCGACGCCAAGCCGATACACAGAGCCATCCATCGTTGGAAACACACCGTGATAGATGCTAAGCCAACCCTTTTTCGTTTTTATAGGCGGTGCGCCTGGGCCTATCTTCATCTCGTCCCAATGATACTGCACCGGCTTCATAACGACTTTCGATTGTCCCCAGTGGATAAGGTCAGGTGAATATGCTATCCAAATCGACCATGGGCTAATGTCGGAATGGGGGCGGTCGAGTTTGACATACTGGCTGCCGATTTTTTCTGGAAAGATAACCGTGTTGCGGTAATCGGCCTGAGTGATAAAAGCAATTCGTTCAATGGTTTTGAAATCTTTTGTTTTCGCAAGACCAATGCGAACACCGTGACGTGAATATGCGCTGTAGGTAATATAGTAAGAACCTTCAAGATATGTAATTCGCGGGTCCTCGACCCCGAATTCCTCATATTCCTTAAATGGCTCTTGTTTTGCCGGCGTCATAAAGGGCTTGTCGACTACGGTGAACTTGAATCCGTCCTCGCTTTCGGCTTTGCCGATAATGCTGCGACCGGTATCAAGATGAGAGCGAAACAGCATGACATATTTACCATCATACTTTGCCACAGCGGCGTTATGTACCGTCTCGACCTTATACGGAACATTGGCTTTGGTCAAAATGGGATTACCCTCATATCGCTTTACAAATTCTTTTTTCATACAAAATCCCTTTGCAAGCCTTTATTTTTCAACTATCCGGCGGTTTGGCCTAAACACCATGAGTCTATCACCAAACTCGGTTTTAGCAAGATTTTTATAGCATTCGGTCAATTCTCTTGACCATTGAGGGCTTTTGGGCTTTAATACTCGAAAATTGTTATAGGATAAAGACTTAAATGTGAATTGGAGAATTCTGTAATGAAAACCAGCAAACGCGCACAGAGCATCCCACCAAGTGAAACAATAGCCGTAACCACTCTCGCAAAACAACTCAAAGCCCAGGGCATTGATGTTGTCAGCTTCGGCGCCGGCGAGCCCGACTTCGATACCCCGCAGTTCATCAAGGATGCGGCTATAGAGGCCTTACAAAAAGGCCAGACAAAATATACTCCCACCCCCGGCATTCCCGAACTGCGCAAAGCCATCGCCGATAAACTTCGCAAGGAAAATAACTTAAATTATACCCCAGAGCAGATCATTGTTAATATCGGGGCAAAACACTCCATATATGAATCTATGCAGGCCGTTCTTGATCCGGGTGACGAAGTGCTCATGCCTGCGCCGTACTGGGTAACATACCCACAGACGGTGAAACTGGCTGGGGCGGTTGCCAAAGTGCTGGAAACCGACGCTTCTACCGGCTACAAGATAACCCCAAAGCAGTTGAAAGCCGCTATCGGCAGTAAAACGGCGTTACTGATTCTCAATTCACCAAACAATCCCGGCGGTTTTACGTATTCTCCCGATGAACTTGCCGCGCTGGCTGAAGTCCTCAAGGGCACTGATGTTATGGTGATCTCCGATGAAATTTACGAAAAACTTGTTTATGGTGATACAAAATTCGTCAGTTTCGCTTCACTAAGCGAAGACGCCTACAGCCGGACACTGACGGTCAACGGTTTTTCAAAGGCTTATTCGATGACCGGTTGGCGTATGGGTTACACGGCAGGCCCTTCCAATGCCATAAAAGCGATGGACAGCCTCCAATCACATATGACCCAGAACGCAGTGGCATTCGCCCAGTACGGCGCAATAGCCGCTTTGGAAAAAGGCGACAACGATATCGAAAAGATGCGTCAGCAATTTGAAAACCGCGGCAGCCACATGGCAAAAAGATTAAACGCAATTGAAGGCGTTAGCTGCACTCAGCCAACGGGGGCTTTTTATTGCTTCCCTGATGTCTCAGCTCATTACGGGCGCACCATCGGCGGGGTAAAAATAAATTCGAGCGGCGATTTCGCACAGGCTCTTATCGAGCAAGCCAATGTAGCTATCGTGCCGGGAGGCGCGTTCGGATGTCAGGGGAATATCCGGCTTAGTTTTGCCTGCTCTATGGAACAAATTGATAAAGGAATTGATAGATTGGAAAAATGGCTGAAGAAATAAAAATTCAAAATCGTGCCTCGTTTTCCGGCTGGCCGATGATCATCGGCTGGATAGCGATGCTTATCTTTGCCCTGCACGCCTGCACGCACATGGTCGGCGCGGGTGATACATGGGTAGCTATGGCCTGCGGGCGTCACTTTATCAACCACGGCGTGGATACGGTTGAACCTTTCAGTGCAAATTCACACCGCGCCGGCCCAACAGCAGAAGAGGTCAAGACGTGGCCGGACTGGGCGCAATGGGTCACCGACAAAGTCGGTCTTGAGACTGTCAAATACTGGCATCCGACCGGATGGGTCAACCAAAACTGGCTTACGCATGTCATTTTTTATTGGCTGACCACAGAATCTCCGTTCGCCGACGCTGGCAGTTATTCATTTAACACCCTTGTCTATTGGAAATTCGCGATATACATTATCGCTATAGCCTGCGTTTATTATATTTCTCGGTTGCTGAAAGTCAATCCGGCTCTGGCTGTGACCTTCGCCTGTTTTGCGTTATTCACAGGCCGTTCTTTGTTGGACATCCGTCCCGCCGGTTTTTCAAATCTAATGACAGCCGTTTTTTTGCTTATACTTACTCTGGCCGCATACAAAGATTATCGTTTCATCTGGTTGCTTGTACCGGCTGCGGTCTTTTGGTGTAACGTGCACGGCGGCTACATTTATCTGTTTATTATGATGATACCTTTTATTGGAACACACTTCCTGCTCACTCTTACAAAAAAATGGACGGCTATCGTGTATTCAATCGGTGCTGTTTTGTTCCTCTTTTTTGTTTTCAATCGCATCGGCTGGAACGAGTTAAAAGCCGACCCTAAAGCGCAGTCATGGATTGCCATCCAGCTTATGCTTTTAACTCTGGGTCTTATTGTTTATGGTGTAACTGTAATTTTTAATAAAAACAGCACCGTCACTATATCACTAAAAGCACTCGTGCATACTTTTGCCGCAACAGTTGTTTCCTTCGTTGCCGTTATAATCTTTAATCCTTTCCATCTGACCAACCTAACTCACACTTTTATTATTAGCGCAAGCAAGCACGCCGAACAGTGGCGTACGGTGAACGAATGGCATCCCGCGTTTGAATGGAACAATCCAGTGGGCGACGAAATACCATTTCTATGGATGTATATCATCGCGTGGCTGGTTATAGTGATCTGGTTTTTCGTCATGCTGATGGTTCGTTCAAAACAAGTTTTGAATGAAAGGCAAAAACAGCCGAATGATTCATACGAGCTTCCAAAACTGGACCTGGCCCTTGTACTAATCGCTATACTAACGATATATATGGCTATCCGCTCAAGGCGATTCATACCGATCGCAGCGATTGTCGCCTGTCCCCTTATAGCCCTGCTTATAAATCAAACAATCCGCTCAATAGCGGCAATGATCAATCTGAATAAAAATAACAAATTCAAAGTCCCTCCTATGCCATCCGCTGTGCGATTCGCCGTTATAAGCATAGGGATCGCTTCTGTCCTGTATTTCGGAACGTGGTGGGGCAGCAAATTCAAACATGTTTATCTTGACCCGTGGCCTGGTGACAAAATCCTTAATTCCATGTTTATGCGGATGACCGCTTCCGATGTAAAGCCTTTCTGGGCCTGTGAATTTATACGGAAAAATAAATTATCCGGCAATATGTTCAATTACTGGACGGAAGGCGGTTTTATCGCTTACGGACAGGATCCCGACCCCAATACCGGCAAGACGCCGCTTCAGCTTTTTATGGACGGTCGCGCACAAGCCGCTTATGACCACAAAACCTATGAAGAATGGATGAACATCATGTCCGGCGGACCGGTTGTTTACAGAACGAACATACGAAGAGAACGTCTCGACACGAAAGATTATATCGAGATAGGAAAGTACCTTGATGAAAAACTCAAAGAACAC
Organism: Phycisphaerae bacterium; assembly: GCA_028715705.1. Taxonomy (GTDB): domain Bacteria; phylum Planctomycetota; class Phycisphaerae; order Sedimentisphaerales; family Anaerobacaceae; genus JAQURJ01. The sequence goes on from JAQURJ010000079.1 coordinate 5,279, forward strand.
AACGTATGGGTCATACTTATGCCTGTCGGGCAGCTCGATACGGCGTTCGTTCGCGGCATAGAACATAATTCCAACTGGTTCCTGGCGTACTATAACGAACAGCAAAAACTGTGGGTTGATATTACAACACCGCAGGGCAAGCAATTTATGGAGGATATTCTTACCGGCAAAGCAAAATTTCCTGATGATTTCTCCCGCAATCTTGTTCTTGCCTACAATGTGCTTTTCCGCATCGACGATTCAAAAGCAAAACAAGAAGGCGTGAAATTGGCTATCCAAGCCCTGAATGAGCATCCGTGCCAGCCTGCTATGCAGGTGCTTATCTATGCGGCAAGATTTAGCGAATTGAGACCTGCTATTACCGAGGCCATCAGTGAATACTATGACGATTTCGTCAAAAGTCATCAGACCCTTTCCAAGGAGGACGGCTATCAACACAAGGCCATAGCCGCAATAAACGCCGCTGGTTATCTCGGACACCTCGCAAGAAGCAACAAGGATCCGGAAAAGGCCGAGCAATACAACATAATGCAAGGACAGATAGCCAAAGAACTAAACAAATTAACCCAGGACAAAAGGTGGTAAATGACCGATATCACTGTTAATGGCCATCGTTCGCTAAGTGTGTTTTTTCCCTGTTATAACGAGGAGGAAAATGTACGCCAGACCGCCGACAAAGCCATTGAAGTTCTCGAAAAACTCGGCATCGATTATGAAGCGATAATAGTCGATGACGGTTCGGCTGACCATACCGCCCAAATCGCCGACCAGCTCGCCGCTGGGAACCCCAAAATCCGCGTCGTCCATCACCCTGTAAATCGCGGCTATGGCGCAGCCCTCCAGTCAGGTTTCCTCGCTGCCGAAAAGAATCTTGTCTTCTATACCGACGGAGATGGACAATTCGATCTTGCCGAATTGCCGCCTCTGCTGCCTCTGATAGAAAATTTCGATATCGTAAGCTGTTATCGCCTCGACCGAAAAGATAATTTTATTCGCAAGCTCAACGGATGGGCATGGACGAAACTGGTAAGTTTTTTGTTCGGGCTTAAACTGCGAGATATAGATTGCGCCTTCAAATTGTACAAAAGAGAAATCTTTGATAATATAAATATGGTCAGCAGCGGCGCTTTGATAGATACCGAGATACTCGCTCGCTCTGTGCGTAAAGGATACACCGTGGCACAAAAAGGCGTCCATCATTATCCGCGTGTAGCCGGCCAACAGACCGGGGCTAATATCAAAGTAGTCCTTCGCGCTTTTAAGGAACTTTTTAAACTTCATCGCCGTATTCGCCGTGGCGATTAACTTTTCTATGAAAAGCAAAAAAGTTAATCTGTTCGTTTATGGTTCTCTTCGTGAATCATCTATTTTCAAATCAGTGTCAGGTCGTGGTTTTACCCTTGACCCCTCCAAAGCAGATGATGACACACTCATAGCGGAGCCTGCGCTTCTTTCCGGATATAGGCGTGTAAGCCCCGACAATGTTTACTTTTACGCTGTCAAGGATGAAACAGGCCGAATTGAAGGCTATATTATCTACGGTTTGAACGAACTTCTCATGGCCGATATCGACAAATATGAAGGTAAACGCTACAGGCGCGAAACCGTAAATATCAATACCGCCCATGGTCTGGTCGAGGCCCAGGCCTATCTTACCACAACCGAATCAATGAAAAAACATTTTGGCGACCGCTTTCACGTAAACCTGATCCACGAACTGTGGCTGCGAAAACGCATTGAAGATTTCATAGCTTCGCATACGCGCCCCGGCGAAAAAAGTGTCGACGCCGATCTGGAACGCAGAGCCGAACGAGAACTATTGGCAACCACAGAACGCGATCTTGTTATAAGTCACTATGGAGCCGACGCTGTAAGTGACTACTATCTCGAACACGAGCTTAACCGTCCCCGTCCAAGCATAAGCCATCTCCGCGGTGACTGCGATGCCCAGCAATATGCCAATAATTATCTCTCTCTTGTCGTAAAACAGGTTCTGCTCAATCAATTCGATGAAAAAATACAGACCCGCTATCGCTATGAACTGGAACGCATGGGAGTATCAGAGCGGTATTTCAAACGTTCCGTCAGCCTGCTTGCCGCGCTTCAGATGATAAATGCCAACAGCGCCGTTGTCGCTCTTATAATCGACCAGGCCCTTGAGAAAATGAACTACAGGGACAATGACTTAATAGATTATGTAAAATACGCCATTAACGCAGCCGACAGCATCTTCGACCAGCGTATCGCTCTGGCGCATATCGAGCGTATCCGTGCAAATTTCCAACCGGGCCTTATACCTATGGGTGCGGAACTTGAACTAAGCAACGTAGGTAAAAACGCTGTCAATCCTGACTCAAGCCGCGACGACACTGCTTATGAAAGTTTCCGTTACTTCACGGATTTCCGCCTCGACGTTCTCGCATGGAAACTGGGCGGCTACATCGACGACCACCGCGGCGAATCGCAAAAGGCACAAAAATTCGGCTTTCTCGAACTGGCTCCGGGGCGCCTGAATCTGGCAGGAGAGCTTTCTCGCCCCGCCACTGCCGGCCCATGGGTACTCAATCAACTGATACATGCGATCTCGGCATTTTATAATGTTCGTCCGCATAGTCTTCATCTTTCATTCCAGCTTCGCAAAAACCAAATCGGCGAACAGAAGATACTTCCCCTCGGTTTTGTAAAATGCCTGCTTGTTCTCGGCGGAGGCCTTGAACAGCATGACGGAAAACTGTGGGTTTCGAGAATGAAAAACGATGAAATAAAACAACTTTCTCCTGTCGAGGAACTTGTCTTCACTCGCACCAGCAAGCGAAAGTGGTACATGCCCGCAGACGAAACCGCAGCCGCTAAAACTCCTAAACAGGCACTGGCTGTTGTTCAGCAGTATAAATTCATCCGCCTTGAACACCATGCAAATTATGAGCCTCTGATTATGTGCTTAAAAGGTCTCCAAATCGGCTATAATCCGGCAGATTATCTCACTGCAGACCAGCTAAAAACTCCTCGCCTTCGCAGAGATTATGAGAAGCTGAAAGAATGGTCGGAAAACCCGTCGCAGATAAGCCCGCGTACCATCAATGAATTTGTGAGGACAGTCCGGTACGGCCTGATGAACGAGGCCCATCACCGCCCCGCCCATAAGCTCCACTACATCGACTGGGCGATTTCGGCTATTGATGTACAGTTAAGAATGTTCAATAAACAGCTCCGCCAAACCTGAAAACTATTTTGTTCTGTCATGAAGGTTTCGCCGTCAGAATGCCATCATAAATGGAAAGAGTTGATCCTATTCGCCTGCGAGCCAGCTTGGACCATAACTTATATCGACTTTCAGCGGCACGTCCAGCTTTATAGCCGAGGTCATTTCATCGCTGATCCATTTAGCATATTCTTTGGCTTGTGTCTCCGGCAATTCAAAGACAAGTTCGTCATGAACCTGCAATATCATCTTAACCGGCAGGTTCTTTTGGTTGATCTTTCGCTGGATATTTATCATCGCAACTTTTATCAGGTCGGCTGCCGAGCCTTGTACAACAGTATTTATCGCAAGCCGCCTTGCCTGTGACTGTTTCGTTGCGCTTTTGCTTTTAATATCAGCTATCTTACGCTGTCGATGCAGGATAGTTTCGGCGTAACCAGTCTGCTTTGCGGATGCCACCACGTTATCCATAAACTGCCGGATGGAACTGTATCGTTTGAAATAATCATCTATGAACTGTTTTGCCTCGCTTTGGCTTATACCGATAGTTCGCGACAGGCCAAACGCCCCCTGCCCGTAAATGATACCGAAATTGACCGCTTTGCAGCTTGACCGCATTTTGTCTGTAACCTGCTCTATGGGGACATTGTAAATCTGCGACGCGACAAAGCTGTGAATGTCCCTGTCTTCGGCAAAAGCCTTTCGCAAAGCCGCATCTTTGCTGAAATGGGCAAGAAGCCGCAATTCTATCTGCGAATAGTCCGCACTCAAAATGCAATCGCCCTTTTCGGCAGGAATAAAGGCACCGCGTATCTTTTTGCCGAACTCTGTGCGAATGGGAATATTCTGTAAATTCGGATCGCTGCTGCTGAGCCTCCCGGTCGCTGTTACCGTCTGATTGAACGAGGTATGCAGCCGCCCCGTGCGAGGATTTATCAATATTCCGAGTTTATCGACATAAGTATTTTGAAGTTTGCTTAACTGGCGATACTGCAATATCAGTTCGATAACCGGATGCTGATCGATAAGCTCTTCGAGCACACTCGCGTCGGTACTCCTGCCGGTCTTACCTATACGGACAGATCTCAGTCCCAGCCGATCAAAAAGTATTCCCGCAAGCTGCGCCGGTGAATCGATATTAAAGACAGATCCAGCATGTTCGTAAATCTTTTCCGAAAGTCCGTGCAGTTGTTCGGCAAGCTCACATGACATGCGTTTTAATAGCCGCATATCCAGTGAAACACCGTTATACTCCATCTGCATAAGGCACGATACCAGCGGCATCTCTACCGTCTCGAACAACTCCTTCAGTCCGCTCTGCTTTTCCAACAGCCTATTTAGATATTCATAAAGCTGCACTGTAATATCCGCGTCTTCGGCTGAGTATTCGCAGGCGGTCTGTGCATCCACCATATCGAATGTAAGCTGATTTTTGCCCTTGCCGATGAGGGCGCTGATCGGCATACAGTCATAATGCAGAAAATCTTTGGCCATCTCGTTCATTGAATGGCTTCGCCTTTCAGGGTCAAGGCAATACGACGCCACCATCGTATCGAAAAATATCCCCTTAAGTTCCAGCCCGGCGTTCTTTAAGATCAGCATATCGTACTTGATATTCTGGCCGATCTTTTTGATATTTTCATCTGCAAATATCGGCCCAAGCTTCTCTCTTACCATTTTAATACCAAGGCAGCCGGCCCCAAGCGTTCCTTTTATCGCAAGATAGAAACCTGTATGCT
>JAQURJ010000080.1 GCA_028715705.1 Phycisphaerae bacterium
TGACCGGTTTGCAGATGGGCGGCGGCAAGGGTGGCAGTGATTTTAACCCGAAGGGCAAAAGCGATGGTGAAGTTATGAGATTTTGCCAGAGCTTTATGAATGAGCTTTTCCGTCATATCGGCAAAGATACTGACGTCCCAGCCGGTGACATTGGCGTGGGCGGCAGAGAAGTCGGATTCCTGTTCGGCCAATACAAGAGATTGAACAATACCTTTGAAGGCGTTCTTACAGGAAAAGGCCTTCAGTGGGGCGGCTCGCTGGTTCGTACCGAAGCGACCGGATACGGCCTTGTTTATATTATGGACGAAGTTTTGAAGTCCCATGGAAAAAGCTTTGACGGAATGAAAGTCAGCGTAAGCGGTTCGGGCAATGTCGCTATTTATGCTCATGAAAAGGTTACACAGCTTGGCGGAAAAGTTATCACAATGAGCGATTCGAACGGTTACATCCATGATCCGGACGGTATCAATCTCGACACCGTAAAACAGCTAAAAGAAGTGGAAAGAAAACGCATCCGCGAATATGTAAAGACATATAAGAAAGCCACATATACCGAAGGCTGCAGCGGTATTTGGCAGGTTCCATGCGATGTCGCCTTGCCTTGTGCGACACAGAATGAGCTGGATGAAGAAAGCGCAAAGGCTCTGGTGAAAAACGGCTGTCTTGCAGCCGGCGAAGGCGCAAATATGCCCACCACACCGGAAGGCGTGGAAGTTTTCCAGAAGAATAATATCTGGTTTGTTCCGGGCAAAGCCGCAAATGCAGGCGGCGTAGCCGTAAGCGGGCTTGAAATGGCACAGAACAGCCAGCATATATACTGGTCATTCGAGGAAACCGATAAAAAGCTCAAGAACATCATGGCTAACATATTCAAGAGCATCAATGAAGCTTCAGAAGAATACGGTGTTTCGGGCGATTATGTCGCCGGTGCGAATATTGCCGGATTTATCAAGGTCGCTGACGCGATGATGGCACAGGGCCTTGTATAAACTGGTTTAAAAAATCAGGACAAAGTTAAGGGCGTCTGTTTTAAGCAGACGCCTTTTTTGTTTGACTATAGGAGTATCAATTAAAATTGTTTTTTTCTATTCCGCGATGGTTTTCAAGGCATATTCGAGCATTCTGTTTTAGCTTTTCTATTCCGCAGCGAAGGATGCAGGTTCCTGTGAACTGTGACTCGAATTGCGGTTTGGTAAGAGAGATTATTTTTTTAAGTTCCATCACGGCTCGTTTCGGCTGAAACTGAAAATCCTTATTCGCGGATGGCAATGCTTTTTGATAATACGGGCAGGCAAAAACGCACCTGTCGCAGCCGAAAACCGAATCGCCGATCTTTTCAGCAAGTTCCGGCGAAATTTGCCCTTTGTGTTCGATTGTCAGATAGCTGATACATTGCCTTGCGTCCAGAAAACAGTCTCGCCGCAGCGCGCCGGTTGGGCAGGCGTTAAGACACTTATCGCAATCGCCGCAATTGCCTTCCGAAGGCTGGTCGGGTTCCAGTTCGAGAGTGGTTATAAGTTCGCCGAGAAAAATTTGCGGGCCCAAAGCCGGATTTATGAGCATGTGATTTTTTCCGATAAAGCCAAGTCCTGCCCGCTGAGCTAAAGCGCGTTCGAGCAGCGGCACCGAATCGACACAGGCTTTGAATCGACAGTTTTTATCTTTGGATTTGATGAAATCGGCAAGCTTAAAAAGCCGCTGCTTTATAAATGTATGATAATCGGGATAGCAGGCATACAGGGCGATTTTGCCGGATGCTTCTTTTGGTATCGGCGGTGTTTTTGCCGTGTAGTTTAGTCCGACGCAGATGACCGATTTTGCCCCTTCCAGCAGCAGGGCGGGATTGACCCCTTTTTCGATATTCGCAGCCATATATTTCATTTCGCCGTTGTAATTGGCGTCAAGCCACCGGCCAAGCGGCTGTGCATGTTCATAGCCGACTGGTGCTGCGTCAGTTACACCGACAAGATCGAAACCCAGTTCGATTGCTCTTTGTTTTATTGAGGATTTGTTCATTGCGTTTACACTAACCGCCTGACACGATGATTCATTCATTGGTCTGCCAGCCAGATAATCATTTCTTCTTTTATATCAAATTACATTGTAGCCAGAAATATTTTTTATTTTTTAGTTGACAAAGCATAGTATGCAATACATAATATAAATAAAAATAGGGGCATACCCATGTGTCTGCCCAAGCATCTTTTTGTGCCTAAAATTTTTCGGGAGTATGTGTTATGAAATTTGAAAGTCAGTTGTTAAAGGGTGTGGCTCCGGCCGTGGTGCTGGAAATTCTTTCACGCGGCAAGATGTACGGCTACGAGCTTAGCGATGCTATTGAAAAGCGAAGCGGGGATATTCTGAGTCTCGGAAAGGGGACGCTGTATCCATTGCTGTATAATCTTGAGGCTAAAAAGCTGGTAGCCGGAAATTGGGAAGAGACCGATTCTGGCAGAAAAAGGCGGTACTATTCCATCACCGGCAAGGGCAAGACCGAACTCGCCCGGCAGAAAGAGCAGCTTTATAACCTCCAGCAGGGACTAAATCTCGTTTTTGGCTTCGGCGGCCTGGCAACAGTGTAATTAGCCGCGAATGAAAAAAGAAATATAGCCACAGAGTTCACAGAGAACTCAGAGAAAAAAGATTATGGCCGCGAAAAGGTACAAAATGAACAAAATTTTTAACCGCGGATTACACAGGTTTCACCGATTTTTTTATAATCTGCGTAATCAGCGAAATCAGCGTTTAACTTGGCTGTTTTTCTCTGTATGCTCTGCGCAAACGGCTGTTTGTTTTGAATTTATCGTCTGAGTTATTTGTTTTTTTTTAGAATTTAGAAATTAGTGCTTAGTATTTTGTTTCTGTTGTGGAGGCTGAAGCTATGCGAAACAAAGAAAACGATTACTCCAATATCCCGCAATGTGCAGCCGATTATATCCGGCTGGTGGTTAAGAAGATGCGGTATCGGCGCAAAGTCCGCGCCGATGTCGAAGCTGAACTTATTGCCCATTTTGAAGATTGCTTGCGAGATATAACCGACCCAGCCGACCGCGAAAAAAAGTCAGCCGAACTTATCGAACAATTCGGCGACGCGAAGCTGCTGGCCAAACTCATCCGTAGGGGCAAAAAACGCTGCCGACCGCTCTGGCAGAAAATAATCTTCAAAAGTTTAATGGTGTTGGGCATACTAATTCTTTATGTCGGCCTGCGCTTAGGATATATGGCCATCGGAACACCCGGCAGCAGCGTCGATTACCTCGCCAAACTTAACGAGACCGTCCGCGCAGGCAGAAGCGAAGAACTAAACTCCCAGCCGTTATATGCCGAGGCAGGGAATGCGCTTATACGCAGTCCTGAAAGTATATTTAATGCTATGCGAAAATGGCCTGGCGATATGAATGATATTGAAAGGCAGGACGTCTTTAAGTGGATTGAAGATAATAAAAGGGCGATGGAGCTGTTTCGAGAGGCAAGCGAAAAGCCGTATTTTTGGTTTAATTATAAGCCGGATCCAAATCTACTAAATACCGAAAGCGAGATTGGCCGTCCAATGACCCAAGTTAAAGATAAAAATGTAAGAAACGCTAACAAATTAAAACTGTCAATAATTCTGCCAATGAAAGAATTGTCATCATTGCGGCAAATAGCCTTTGTAGTTCAGGCAAGTATTTATCGTGAGGCATATAACAGCGATTACGAACAGGCGATTAGCGATTTGATAAGCGTCTATGAGTTCACTTGGAAAATGCAGGGACAGGGGACATTAGTAGAACAGCTTGTAGGGATTGCGATAGAGGCGCTGGGGCACACTGCTGTTTATAAACTGGTGGAAGAAACAGATTTACCCGATGACCAACTGCAAAGACTTCAAAAAACAATTGAGCAGTATCAGCAAGAAAATAAACCCATAATTTCACTGAATGTGGAAAAGCTGTTTATGTATGACTATCTCCAGCGGGGATATACTGATGACGGGCGGATGCTTATGGAGGCAATTCCTTTGGTAGTCAACGATTGGAAGGATATTTTTGAAGTGGTGCTGTGGAATTTCCCGGAAAAGAGTGAACTCAAAGCTGGCATTGACAGATTTTATGAACAAATTGATGAGTTATCGAAAATACCGCCAGATGAATACGATTCAAACACTTTTAAGATTGATATTAAAAATCAGTTTGAAAAGATTCAGGCTCCAGCTATTGAAAAAGTCGGCCAGCTTAACTGGCGGTTGAAGTCTGACTGTCAGGCGGTTTTGGCTGTTATCGGGATAAAACGATATGAAAAGGCCGAAGGGCAATTGCCCGATAACCTTGAACAGGTGGTTTCAGCTGGCTTCTTGGAAAAACTACCGCAGGATTACTACTGCGCCGGACCGTTGAAATATAAAAAGACAGGGACGGATTTTTTATTGTATAGCTGCGGTTCTGACGGTGACGATGACAGCGGCAAGACGGGGGAAAAGATGTATGCGGAAGAGGGGGATTGGGTATTCTGGCCGAGAGAGGCATACAAACAAAATACTAAACGCTAATTTCTAAATCCAAAATAAATTCAAATACTCAAAATAGTAAATTCAAAACGACAGCCGAACAGCCATTTTTAGCCACAGAGAGCACCGAGAATAATAGCCACAAAAAAGCACAAGTTTAGTCGTAAGTTGTGAGTCAGAGCAGCCGGCAAAAAGAGCAAAAGGTAAAAGTTAAAAACAGCCAATAGGCGGTTTAGAATCAGGGTTCAGGGTTCGGGGTAGAGGGTGTAGAAAACAGCTGGGGGATTGCGAGAAATTAAAAATTATTTATGAAATGGTTGCATTTGCCGGTATTTTGGGTAAAACTGTAGATTATTAAAATTATTGTTCTTATTTAAGGGAAGATTTGATGAAAAAGTTCAAAATCGCAGTATGTTACGCATTGGTTCTTTCATTCCTCGCTGTCGCTCTTTGCGGATGCAATACGTGGAAGGGTTTGGGCAACGATATTGAGAATCTGGGATCTGCTATCAGCGGCGACGATTGAGAAAAGTCGTTTTTTAATATGATTTTATGTTTCGTGGGGGGATGAGGGGGTTTTGTTTTTAAATTTTCTTATGTCGCGACAGGTCATTACAGTTGAGAATGAGGTGCTGAATGAATGGCGGACACTTGACTTGCAAATTATCCGAATTGTCTCCGCATATACGCAAATTTTTGGGTTGCGTTTGTAGTGTTTATTGAATTAACCACCAAAACCGGAGCTTGGAAACTGCTTATATTCTCCCACGTCAAAGGGATCGGATTTTTTCGCCCAGTCAACCCCGATTTCTGAAAAGAGTTTTCCAGCGGAGTGAGCGGCTTGTAAAATGCTATCGATATCTTCAATTACCGTCTTGACCGAATCGCCGTCCTCAAACCTTCTGATATGCTTTTTGTCTATCCGGTGTGGACAGCCGCAGGATTCAAAAACGCCATTTACACTCACAGTAAACGGTCTGCAGGTTTCCAGGGTAGCTGCATAAGGTTTGTCAGCCTCGAAACACTCAGAAAATCGTTCAAGCATATGGATGCCCTTATTAGCCGGGTCATTTAATTGCTCTGCGTTTCCATTGTTGCGAGTAATTGTCGCTTCTTCAAAATTAATATACTCGATAGTTGCATTATCACATTCAATAGCTACGATAGGATCAATTTTCCTATCCGAACACAACGATGTGTTAAAGATAAGCTCTACATTATCGGCAGTAATAATGCGAAGACTACTGGTATCTTCGCTTTCGATATCATGGCCGTGATAAAGCTCAGCCTGCACCGTAACGGGTTCGGCCATTTCTCCCGGTTTCATCGACGCAAAGTAAAGCTGATTGGCGAGCATGTGCGCCAGGGGATTATTGACCATACCATCCAAAACCCATTCACTATTGACCCCGTATTTTAAATCTCTCTGTAAAATGTCATTGTTATTTTAAGAGTAAGTGTGTCTAAAGTTCTCATAATGAAGCTTGTGCGAAGTTGATCATGCCGTTTTACTCTATCTTGAATTGCTCCTGTAGAACGGCTGCGGCTACTCCACGAAGTAAGGCATGCTGACCAGCTCTGGCGGAAATAATCTCGATTTTTCTGAATGATTCATCAAAAACATCAGTCGAAAAGCGATTTCTTATATGTTCGACAAAATAATCGCTTGCTATTTCATTGACATATCCAGCCAGAATTATAATATCCGGGTCATAGAGATTGATCGCAATAGCGACTGACCGGCTAAGTTTATCGGCAATAAAATCACGCAGCCTCACGGCATAATCATCACCTTTTTCAATAGCCTGTTTCAAGTTTTCCACGATATCTTCAGGTACATCCTGCTGGTTTGTTAATTCAGCTAAGATAGAATTTGTTCCATTTTCGATATCGTGTTTAATCTTCTTTGCAATAGCCAGACCGGATATATGGGCTTCAAGGCAGCCTTGCTGCCCACAACCGCACACAGGGCCGTTTGGGTCAATAACAATATGACCAAGTTCTCCGCAACGGTTTGTTGAGCCGTGAAGAAGTCTGCCATCGACGACAACTGTGGCCCCGACGCCATTAGCTACATTGAAATATACAATATTTTTAGATTGCAGTGCTGGTTCGGCGTTTATTTCCGCCAACAATCTTACTTTCGTTGTATAGATCGAGATGGGGCAGCCAAATTTTTCACTTAGTAATTCTTTTAAGGGGACATTCTTCCAGCCGAGTGGACTGGAAAGCTGAACAACACCTTGTGAAGAAATCGAACCGCTAAGTGTAATACCGATACCGATTAATTTATCATCTGAAATTTCATTTTTACCTAAAAGACCTTTGATATTTATTTCAAGAAGATGAACAACCTTTTGAACTGAGTGGTCGGTATCCAAAGAAATTCTGACTTGATCAATTAGTTCGTTCTTGAAATTAAAAATTCCTGTTAATAAGTAGCTCGGATTGATCTCTGTGCCAACAACAAATAACGCTGCCGCATTAATAGCTATCAGTACCGGCTTTGCGCCTCTTTTGCTGCTTTGGCCGGTCTGCTCAAAAATTAGCCCTTTGTCTCTGAGTCGCCCGACGATATAACTTATGGTAGAGCTGCCAAGGCCTGTCTTGACGCAAATTCTTGCCTGAGAAAGAGTTTTGTGCTCTCTGAGAAGCTCAATAACAAGTTTTTCATTCCTTTCACCGGCGGTTTTTGAATCTATCGCATTTGTACTCATTAGACTTATTTTACTTCATATTTTGATAAAATTCAAGAAAAAAGCTTGAAAAGTCAATTAAATAGCGTTAATATATACTCATGTTATGAGATTATTATATCTGGGTGTTCTCCTGAAACAAAATAGAAAAAAATGACAAATATACTTTAAGAGGCTGTAAGATGAAAAACTTGTTCGATATTAGAGAAAAACATATTGTAATAACCGGTGCTGGCGGCGTCCTTTGCGGCCAAATGGCGAAGGTGCTGGGCAGTGCTGGTGCAAAAGTAGCGGTTCTCGATCTCAATGAATCAGCGGCGGACAAGGTTGCCGACCAAATCAGAAAGCAAGGCGGAACGGCTGTCGGCGTTAAATGCAATGTGCTGGATAAAGTTACCCTCGAACAAGCGAGGGAAAAAATCCACACCGAACTTGGCAAGATAGATATTCTTATCAACGGGGCCGGCGGAAATAAAAAAGAGGCTACCACTTCGCCCCAGATGCCTTTCTTTGATATGCCAGCCGATGCGATACGCTTTGTTTTCGACCTTAATTTCATCGGAACATTGCTGCCCTGTCAGGTGTTCGGAAAGGATATGGTCGAACAGGACGGCGGCGTTATTTTGAATGTATCAAGCATGAATGCTTTTCGTCCACTGACGAAGATTGCGGCATATTCTGCGGCCAAGGCGGCTATCGGCAACTTCACGCAATGGCTGGCAGTTCATATGTGTCAGAATTATTCAAAAAACATCCGCGTGAACGCTATAGCCCCCGGATTTTTCCTCACCGAACAAAATCGGTTCCTTTTAACCGACGAAAAAACCGGCGAACTGACCGCTCGCGGTAAAACCATTATCGACCACACCCCTATGAGCAGGTTCGGCGAAGCGGATGAATTGAGCGGAACTGTATTGTGGCTGTTGAGTGATGCGGCAAAATTTGTCACCGGAATCTCGGTTCCGGTCGATGGCGGGTTTTCTGCATTCAGCGGAGTGTAAATCTTTATGCTGTATTATAGCAGAGGACATCAAGACGATAACTTGACCGCTGATGACCTGAAATCCGGACTGAACGAGGCACTGAATATCTTGGGTAAACGGCAAAAGGTTTTAGCCATTCCGCCGGATATTACGCGGTATTATTCACGAGCCGGAGAACTTACCCGTTATGCATGGCAATATTACGGCGATAAATTGACCGACATCCTGCCCGCTCTTGGCACGCATTACTCAATGACCGAAAAGGAAATGGAAAGGATGTTTGGTGATGTGCCGCAAACCCTTTTTCAAAAGCATGACTGGCGAAAAGACCTTGTTACGCTTGGTCGAGTGCCAGCCGATTTTCTACGGCAGATAAGCGAAGGCAAGCTTGATTATGACTGGCCGGCTCAGGTAAATAAACTTTTGGTCGAGGGCGGTTTTGATCTGATACTTTCCATTGGTCAGGTTGTCCCGCATGAAGTTATCGGCATGGCTAATTACAACAAGAATATTTTTGTCGGAACAGGCGGAGCCGAAGGAATCAATAAAAGTCACTTTCTCGGCGCCGTTTACGGCATGGAACGCATAATGGGCAGAGCCGACACGCCGGTTCGGAAAGTGCTGAATTACGCATCCGACCATTTCGCGAAGAATCTGCCTATAGTTTATGTTTTGACAGTCATAGCGGCAACAGATAAGGGGCAGGTGACACGAGGACTATTTATCGGCGATGACAATGAATGTTTCGCAAAGGCCGCCGAATTGAGCCTGAAAGTTAATTTCAAGATGCTTGATAATCCGCTGAAGAAAGTCGTGGTATATCTTGATCCGCACGAATTCAAAAGTACATGGCTTGGCAATAAAAGTATTTACCGCACAAGAATGGCGATGGCTGACGATGGCGAGCTTATCGTGCTCGCGCCGGGTTTAAAGGAATTTGGCGAAGATACTGAAATAGACAGGCTCATCCGCAAATATGGTTACGTAGGCACACCGAAAGTGCTGCAATTGGTCAAGGACAATGAAGACCTTCAGAACAATCTAAGCGCAGCGGCGCATCTGATACACGGTTCATCGGAAGGGCGTTTCGGTATTACCTACTGTCCCGGCCATATCTCAAAGAAGGAAATCGAATCGGTTAATTTCAAGTATGCCGATTTAGCGTCGATGATGAAAAAATATAATCCTGAAAAACTAACCGAAGGTTTCAATAATATCGACGGAGAAGAAATTTATTACATCTCGAATCCGGGTATGGGACTTTGGTCCTGGCGGCAAAGGTTTAACTCGTAATAATTCTGTTCATGGAGCAAAAAATGACTCAAAACAAATCTAAAAAGTATTCTCTGCTTGTTGCGACCAGCATGGGTATCAGATTAACGCCTGTTGATTCGCAGCCATTTCATTGCGGCGACACTTTCAAAATGCAGGCAACCAGTGCGGAAAGCAACGTAGCAAGTGTCTCTTCATATCTTGGTATGCCGGTCAAAGTTTTGACGGCATTCGTCAAAGGCAGTCCTATTTCAAGCTTTATAAAGAGCAATCTCAAAAGTCGCGGAATGGATTTTGAAGGCCCCGAGTTTGCTCAGGGCGGCCCATGGGGCTATCGCCATCAGATAAATATGGCTGACAGCGGCTGGGGCACTCGCGGGCCGAGGGTTCACAACGACAGAGCCGGCGAAGTCGGCAGAGAGCTTAGCGCCGAAGATTTCGACCTTGATAGAATCTTTGCTAAGGAAGGGGCTAAAATTGTGCACCTCTCCGGGCTTGTTGCGGCACTGTCGCCCAAGACCAGCAAATTTTGTCTCGACATTGCCCGAATCGCCAAAGAGAACGGCTCGTTAATATCGTTCGACCTCAACCACAGGGCCAGCTTTTGGAAGGGTCGGGAAAAAGAACTTGCCCAGGCATTCGCCGAGATCGCTTCCCGCAGTGATATACTGATCGGTAACGAAGAGGACTTCCAGCTTTGCCTTGGCATCAAAGGACCAGAGGCCGGAGGTCAGGGACTTGATGAAAAAATTGACAGCTTTAAAGAGATGATA
>JAQURJ010000081.1 GCA_028715705.1 Phycisphaerae bacterium
GGCAAAACCATGATTACATATAAAAAGTTAAGAAAAGGTGTCTGGGAAACAGAGAATTGAGCCGTCTGTCCTGGATAGCCGTCAAATCCAATGGTTGGATTCGAAAATCATTGTGCAACAGGCTCTAATAGAATGCAATTTATTTTTATCTACAAAATTGTATTTTCTTGCAATATGTCTTTAATTTTGCTAAAATTACAGTGTTTTTGAAGGAATTACAAAAATGAAGATAAAATTAACCGCAGAAATGCAGCTTTTGAGCGATATTTCAAAGGTTTTTTCCGAATCGCTCGATCTGGAACTTACGCTAAAATCGATACTTAAGTCGCTTGATACATATTTGAAGCTCCAGCGGGGAACGATCACTCTTCTTGACCAGCAGACCGAAACCATTAATGTCGAGATAGCACATGGCTTAAGCACCGAATCGGCAAAAAAGACAAGCTACAAGATAGGCGAAGGCATAACTGGAACTGTTGTTCAGACAGGCACAGAGATAATAGTGCCGGATATATCCAAAGACCCGCGATTTTTGCACAAAACAGGATCGCGAGTTCAGCCCAAAGGCAAACGGCTGGCTTTTTTCTGCGTACCGATCAAACTTGAAGGTTCAACAATCGGCGCTCTTAGTGTTGATAAAGAGGTCGCCAGGGACGAAGATTTTGAAGCGAATGTCTCAGTTCTGAATATTATCGCCACTCTTATCGCCCAAGCAGTAAAGCTCAATAAGCTTGTGGAAACCGACCGCAAAATGCTTCACGATGAAAATATCCGGCTGCGGCAGGAACTGAAAAGCCACTTCAATATCAATAATATGGTTGGGTCGAGCAATGCGATGAAGGGGGTTTATCGCCTTATTGAGCAGGTTTCTGACAGTGATGCTACCGTGTTGGTACGAGGCGAAAGTGGAACGGGTAAGGACCTTGTGGCACATGCTATCCATTACAGCAGTTCGCGAGCCGACAAGCCCTTTATAAAGGTTAATTGCACCGCTTTGCCTGATACTTTGCTGGAAAGTGAGCTTTTTGGGCATGAAAAGGGCGCTTTTACGGGCGCCACGGATCGCAAGCTCGGTCGTTTTGAGCGTGCCAACGGCGGAACTATCTTTCTCGATGAGATAGGTGATTTTTCGCTCAATCTTCAGGTGAAGCTACTGCGCATCATACAGTTCAAGGAATTTGAGCGGGTGGGGGGGTACGAAACGGTAAAGTGTAATGTGCGCATAATTGTCGCCACGCACAGAAATCTTGAGGATCAGATAAAACAGGGGCAATTCCGCGAGGACCTCTATTACCGTATCAATGTGTTTCCGATTTATATGCCGCCGCTGCGGGAAAGAAAAGACGATATAATGCTGCTTGCGGATTATTTTCTTGAGAAAATTTCTTGCGAGAACAATAAAAACATTTCCCGCATATCGACGCCTGCGATAGAGATGCTTACCAGCTACCATTGGCCGGGTAATATCCGCGAACTGGAAAACTGTATCGAGCGAGCGGTGCTTTTGTGTAATGGTGAGGTTATCCGCTCTGAACATCTGCCGCCGTCGCTTCAAATGATAAAAAAAACGGAAACGGTGGTATCGAAATCACTTACGGATATCATATCCCAAACGGAAAAAGAGCTTATCATCGACGCCTTAAAGAAATTCGGCGGTCAGCAGCGTAAAACCGCCGAAGAGCTTGGCGTAACTGAGCGAATTCTTGGCTACAAGATAAGAAAATACAATATCCTACCAAGACTTTTAGCATAGTATCTACATATTTGTAGATGTCGTTAGGCATTATCTACAAAATTGTAGGTTAAATTGCAGGCAATTTTTATTATATTTAGTCGACAAGTTCTTATAAATAATAGATTTACAAGCGTTTATTTTCAAGGTTCAATTCTGGCATATCTCTTGCTGATTGCTTCATAGGCAAGGAATATGTGTTTAACTTTGTATTAATTGAAACCTGGAGACACAGAGGTGATGGCAGACATAGATACAGCCGGACTAAAGCAGGTGTTGACCTGAGTTTGTGTTACGCTTAGAATTTATCGATTACATTTAGAAAAATAGGAGAAAAAATGGCAGCTCAAAGCGAATCTGTAACCGAACTGTTCGGTTCAAAAGTATTTAACGAAGCGACTATGCGGGAGCGTCTCCCCAAGAATGTCTTCAAGGCTCTTAAGAAAACTATCGACCGCGGGCACTCACTTGATCCTGCTGTTGCCGATGTAGTAGCCAACTCAATGAAGGACTGGGCCATTGAAAACGGCGCAACCCACTTTTGCCACTGGTTTCAGCCGATGACAGGCTTCACTGCCGAAAAGCACGACGCCTTCATTTCACCTCTGCCGGACGGCCACATTATGGTGGAATTTTCAGGCAAGGAACTGACCAAAGGGGAACCAGACGCCTCATCATTCCCATCCGGCGGCCTCCGCAGCACTTTCGAGGCTCGCGGCTATACTGCCTGGGACTGCACATCGCCGGTATTTATCAAGGAAAACGGGAAAAATATTACTCTATATATTCCATGTGCATTCTGTTCCTATACGGGCCTTGCGCTTGATAAAAAAACCCCGCTGCTTCGCTCTATGGACGCACTTAATACGCAGGCCGTTCGAGTACTGAAGGCTCTGGGTGAAAATGTCAGCAGCGTTACTCCCACAATGGGACCGGAACAGGAATACTTTCTTCTTGACCGTTTCTTTTTTGAAAAACGCCTCGACCTGGTTCTTACAGGCCGCACATTATTTGGTGCGCCATCGCCAAGAGGTCAGGAAATGGAAGACCATTACTTTGGCACTCTTCACGAGCGTGTCGCTTCCTTTATGCACGAAGTCAACATTGAACTTTGGAAACTTGGGGTATATGCCAAGACCCAGCATAACGAAGTGGCTCCAGCCCAATATGAACTTGCCCCTGTATTCGCAACCGTCAACGTCGCCACTGACCATAACCAGCTTGCGATGGAAACACTGCAAAAGATTGCACTAAGGCATGATTTTGTATGCCTGCTGCACGAAAAACCATTTGCAGGGGTCAACGGTTCCGGCAAGCATAACAACTGGTCGATGGTTACCGATAAAGGCAACAACCTGCTTGATCCGGGCAACACTCCGCATGACAATATGGTGTTTCTCATAATGCTCTGCGCGGTCGTAAAAGCCGTTGATAAATATGCCAAGATACTCCGTGCAAGTGTCGCTACGCCCGGTAACGAGCATCGTCTCGGGGCGAATGAAGCACCTCCGGCTATTGTTTCTATATTCCTGGGTGACCAGCTTACCGATATTTTTGACCAGCTTGGCTCAGGCGGTGCAAAGACCTCAAAGCAGGGCGGAGAACTGAAACTGGGTGTTACAACTCTGCCGCCTCTGCCAAAGGACTCTACCGACCGTAACCGTACTTCGCCTTTTGCCTTTACCGGTAATAAGTTTGAATTTCGTATGGTCGGCTCAATGCAGTCAACCGCAGGTTCAAACTTCGTACTTAATACAATTGTCGCCGATGTTCTTTGTGACATAGCCGATGAGCTTGAAAAATCGAAGGATGTAAAATCTGCCGCGCAGAAAATTTGTGCCGATATTGCTAAAAATCATAACAGGATAATTTTCAACGGGGACAATTATACCGAGGCTTGGGTAAAGGAAGCGGCCAAACGCGGCTTGTCCAATATCGCTTCGACCGTTGATTCACTCAAAACTGTTATGGACGAAATAAACGTCAAGATGTTCAAGAAACATAAGGTGCTTTCCAAAGCAGAGCTTCACGCCAGGACAGAAATTCTGTTGGAGGCGTATGCCAAAACGCTTAATATTGAAGGTCTGACGATGCTCAATATGGCAAAGCGGCAGATACTGCCGGCCTGTATGGCTTATTCGGGCGACCTTGCCCAGACCATAGCGGCCCTGAGTACCGCAGGCGCAGCCGCAATCGCGCAGAAAGCTATGCTCGAAAAGACCGATACCCTTATCGCTTCGCTGTATACGAATATCGAGAATCTTGAAAAGGCTGTCGCTAAAGCCTCATCTTTCGGCGATATCGAGAAAAAGGCAAAAAGCTATTCCACGGATGTTGTAGCTGCAATGCTCATGGTTCGCCAGACAGCCGACGAGCTTGAGAGTATCGTTGACGCCGAACTTTGGCCGCTGCCGACTTATGCGGAGATGCTCTTTTTGAGATAAGAGTTTGTAGTTGATAGTTCGCAGTAAAAATCAAACCCCGTGATCTATTCGCGGGTTTTTTTATGCGCCAAGAGAGGTTACAATGAGTCGAAAGTTTTAATGCCGTCAACGATTTTGCAGACGTGGACTTTATATAAATCGGCATAGTCAGGCTGGTTTTTTGGATATGCGGTGTCAATAGCTTCCTTTAATTTATCCACACTGGCCGCATCCACTATTGCCCCTGCCGCGCCTTTGTCACCACCGCCGAGCATTCTTTCGCCGAATACGCCTGGGATGGTGCGGGCTATATCACACATTGTTTCCAGTTCAAGGCCGGAAATTTTATAATAATCGCGAAGACCTATTCCATCGGCTCGAAAAATTTCACCGAGTGTGTTGATATCGCCGCTTCGCCACGCATTGAGCATTTTATAAAAACGCTTTTGTGCCGAATAGATATATCGCAGCCGGTCGCAATGGTCCGGGTAATCGGCGGCTTTTGTTAGAATGTCAGTGAAAAGTTTTTCTTCTTTTATATCTGCAAGGCAGCGGATATTAAAACCTTTCATTTGGAGTATCCTGACCAGTTCTTCGCATTCGGCGCGGCGGATTTTGTAGGTCGATTTTTCCAGACCGGGTCGTTTTGTCCCCGTGTCCATTATTACAATACTAAAATCAGTCTCCGTTTGACCAAGTGGGATGTATTCTATTTTTTTATTCGCGGGATTGTAGTATGTCCCCATTCCTTCTTTGGCGAACAGTATCATTATTTGGTCGAGCTGTCCACATGGCGAGCCAATATATTCATTCTCGACCGCCTGGGCAAGTTCTACGATTCGCATTGGGTCGTCAAGTTTGATATTGTTCGCGTTGAACAGAGATAGGATAAGGTTGAGTGTAAGCGATGCGCTGCGGCTCATTCCGCCGCCGGGTATGTTGCCGTATAGTACGCCTTCGATGCCTTTGGTTAGATCAAAACCATTTTTTCGCAGAATGTAGTCAACGCCAAAGGCAAATCTTGCCCAGCTGTCCTTGTGTTTTTCATCGCGGCCAGCAGGGGTTTTGCCGCTGGTGAATTCGACGAGGCCGTCTTCAGGAAAATTGCCGCTGAAAAGACGTATCTTTCCGTTGTCGGTCGGTTTATACGCAAGCCAGATAAAACGGTCCGTGCCGACACCGAACAGTTCGGTTCCGTTGTAGTCGCCGTGTTCTACGCCGAAACAGAACCGTGATGAACTGCGGCAAACTTTGGCGCCAGCCAGGTCGATACAGCTTGTTTTTGAAAGTTCGACGAGTTTGCCGGCTATTTTTTGATTCGCGTCCGAAAATTTCATAGCATTTTATCCTGAATAATTGCCGGATTCATATTAATGCGAAATGATAAACGGAATTTGAATAGAAGTCTAATGATTTTAGATGGCCGCAGGAAAAAGGAACAAATAAAAAAAGGCGGCTCACAAGAACCGCCTTCAGTAATTCAAATCAAAAAATGCAATTGCTATTCGTTCTTTTCAGAAACAAGAACAGAGTCCTCTAAGCTCCAGCCACTGAAATCTACCGCATCATGGGCAAGTATCCCAGTCTTCATATCAGCCCACTCTCTCTCCTTTTTCTTCACAGTTCCGCTGGCGTAACTATCGCCCCAACGCAAATAAATATGGTCGTTGGCAATACCAACATTCGGGTGCTTTTCAAAACCGACATGCATATCGTTAAACAGTACGTTCTGACCGTCTCGTTGGTGAGCCGCTGAACCTCTTAAACCATCCTTATCTACAAACATACCGACGTCCTTGTTTCCGGTACCAGTACCGTTAGCACCCGCCCACACTGGGTCGTCATAATCATCAGTTGTTGATACAAGATCAACCCAGGCCTTTGCATTCGTATCAAGGTGGGGATTTCTGTCGGCACAGACAGGCATCCCCGGATTAGACGTCGAGTCAACACGAAAAGTACCGTGATCACCCACGTAAGGCATCTGATACGCATAGCTGACATACTGACCAGGCAACAATTTACTTTTCGCAGTAGGGGCATTTCCGCCAAAATCCCAGCATTCGGTAATATCATCAATCGCATTTGTTCCCGTTGGAAGATTAAGAGCTTCAGCAAGTGAAAATTCCTTTCCATTTTCGCTTTTGCAGACGAACTGCTTGGTGCTGACATCGGCATACTTGACCAGTAAAAACAAACTCGATGTAATTGTAATTTTCTGCGATGTACTACCGTAAGCGGCCGCCGCATCAACGCCATAAGGGTCGGTTATATACCCAGTTGTCGCCCATTCCGCACTTCCGTTACCGGCGACGGGGTATTCGTCGTCGTAGTCGTTGGAGTAGATCAGCATGGCGTTGCCGAGACCCTTCAGATTTGTTCCGCACATCATACGAAACGCGATCTGGCGTACCCTCGCCAGAGCGGGCATCAAAATGCCCATGAGCAACGCTATGATCGCGATAACGACCAGCAACTCAACAAGTGTAAAAGCTTTTCTTTTCATGGTAATTCTCCTTATTGTTTTTTGGTTCGCTTGATCAGCCCTTTTGGTTTCACTTTTAATTTACAGATTACTGCGTTTTATTTTCGCGAACCGTTTCTAATTTTTTAGCCAAAAAGGCTGATAATTTTCGTAAGGCAACAACTTTGCAATTTTCTCAAAACAAATAAAGCAGAGCAAACAATATGCTTCTATCGGCAGGCACGAAAAAGATATGAACCAAAATAATGGCGTCAAATATAAAATTTACGGCTATAAAGCCCTGCCTGACAGCTCATTTTCAAATTTTTTAATGTTTTACTACGTCCGAATATATCAAAAGAAAGTCTATCTGTCAAATAGATTTCGGCTTTTTTGCCCTTCAGGCTTGAAATTTTTGCTCGCTCTTGCAATTTTTCGGATCTTGCGTAGACTCTTCATCTTAAAACCAAATACCGAAATATGTTGGGAAAAAGGTCAAAACCCGGAGTTTATATGGACTTGCGCACCAAATACGAAGCGGCAAAAACCACCCTTGGCACCCACAACCAGCAGCATTTGCTCAATTTCTGGCAGCGGCTCGATGAAAATCAGCAAAAATCCCTTATTGAGCAAATTAACGACCTCGACCTGGAGAAAATAGACCGCTGGATAAAAGATGTAGTAAAGAATCCCGAACCGCTCGAAGTTCCTACCGAATTTGACCCCGCACCGTATTATCCTGCCTTGCCCATGCCCGATATGGAACAAAAATACGCTCTTGCACTCGAAAAAGGGCGAAATTTGATACGCGAAGGCAAAGTGGCGGCTTTTGTGGTAGCCGGCGGGCAGGGTACGCGGCTGGGTTTCGATGGCCCAAAGGGCGATTTCCCGGTAACTGCGGTAAAAAACAAGACATTATTTCGACTCTTCGCCGAATCGATAATCGCCGTATCACAAAAATATAATGCGGCCATTCCCTGGTACATAATGACCAGCCCCCTCAACCACCTTGATACGGTCGAGATATTCAAGAAAAACCATTATTTCGGGCTCAATCCCGCTGATTTTTTTATTTTTCAGCAGGGTACTTTGCCCAATTTCGCATTTGACGGCGAAATTCTGATGGCTGACAAAGATACTATCGCCCAAAGCCCCGACGGCCACGGCGGAAGCCTTCGCGCCTTGTACCGCAGCGGCGCTGTTGAGGATATGAAAAAACGCGGCATCGAATACATCAGCTATTTTCAGATAGATAATCCGCTTGTCAAGGTTATCGACCCGCTTTTTATAGGACTTCACGCCATTAATAATGCTCAAATGTCTTCCAAAGCTCTCAAGAAAAATTCACCCACGGAAAAAGTGGGCAATTTTTGCCTGGTCAATGACCGCGTAACTGTTATCGAATACTCCGATCTGCCGGATGAGCAGGCAAATCGTATCAATCCTGACGGCTCGCTTGTCTTTGAACTCGGCTCCATCGCTATCCATATTATAAATACCGATTTTGTAGAGTCGCTCAACAAAGAGGGCTTTTCGCTGCCGCTGCACAAGGCGATAAAAAAAATAGCCCACATAGACTATGAGGGTAATCAGGTCGAACCGAAAGAACCCAATGGCGTTAAACTCGAAACCTTTGTTTTTGATGCACTGCCCTTGGCTGAAAAATCGGTCATTTTTGAGACTTTAAGAGAAGAGGAATTTGCGCCAGTAAAGAATGCAACCGGAGTTGACAGTGCCGAATCAAGCCGCCAACTCCAAATTGCCCGCGCAGCGGCATGGCTCGAATTGGCAGGGGTGAAAATCCCCCGAAAAGCTGATGGTTCGCTGGATTGCGTGATAGAGATAGCCCCGTCTTTCGCGGTCGAGAAAGAGGAGATTGTCAAAAATAAAAACAGACTGCCTAAAATAAATCCCGGCGATAAGGTTTACATTGATTGACAGGAATAAAAAAATAGCGGTTCTTTCGCCTGTGGCGTGGCGAACGCCCCCGCGGCAGTATGGTGCGTGGGAAACGGTGGCTTCGAATATCACTGAGGGACTGGCTGCTCGCGGCTGGGACGTTACCCTTTTCGCCACAGCCGATTCGATTACAAAAGCCAAACTGCATTCTGTCATCGAGACCGGTTATGAAGAGGATAGGTCACTTGATCCGAAGGTTGTCGAGTGTCTCCATATTTCCGAAATGATGGAACGGGCGGGGCAATTTGACCTTATACACAATAATTATGATTTTCTGCCGCTTACCTATTGCCGGCTGATAAAGACACCGATGCTGACCACCATTCATGGATTCAGCTCGGATAAGATTCGGCAGGTGTATCGCAAGTATAAAAACGACTGTTTCTTTGTGTCCATAAGCGATGCTGACCGTGACAGCGAGCTTCCATATATGGCGACGGTCTATAATGGAATAGATTTATCGAATCTTACGTTTTCTGAGACGGTCGGTGACAATTTGGTTTTTCTTGGCAGGATACATCCTGATAAGGGCGTGCATCTGGCGATAGAAACTGCTAAGAAAGCTTCGATGAAACTTATCATCGCAGGCATTGTGCAGGATCAGCAGTATTTTGATACTATGGTCAAACCGCATGTCGATGGGAAAGAGATAGAATATATCGGGCCGGTAGGACCTGTCGAGCGGGATGCCTTGTTTAAGGAGGCGTATGCCGTTTTGCATTTGAATGAACTGCCTGAGCGATTTGGACTGGTGATGGCTGAAGCGATGGCTGCGGGTGTGCCGGTCATAGCTTATGACCGAGGTTCGTGCAGGGAAGTCGTAGCCGATGGAGTGACAGGTTTTTTAGTTAAAACTGTTGACGAGGCTGTAAAAGCGGTAGGGCGGATAGAAAGAATAGACCGTAAAAATTGCCGCAAGCGCGTCGAGGAAAATTTCAGCATCGAAAAAATGGTCGATGGGTATGAAAAAGTTTATGAAAAGATTTTTGAGAATGTGAAAAGCTAAATGGCGGAAAAAGGAAAATATATTTACGATTGGCCGCGACCCATGGTGACAGTCGATGCGCTGGTGTTCGCGGTTTGCCCTGAAGGGACGAAGGTTTTGCTTGTCCAGCGGGGGCAGGAGCCTTTTTTGGGGTTGTGGGCTGTGCCGGGCGGATTCGTGGATACCAACGAGGAACTGGAGGACGCTGTTGTAAGGGAACTTCAAGAAGAGACGGGATTAGCGGGGGTGAAGCTGGAGCAGATGCACACTTTTGGCACGGTAGGCCGCGACCCGCGCGGGCGGCAGATAACAATTTGCTTTATGGGGGTGGTCAAGGATTGCGAACCGGTAAAAGGCGGCGACGACGCGGCCGAGGCGAGATGGTGGAATATTAACGCTTTGCCCAAAAAACTGGCCTTCGATCACGAGGCAGTG
>JAQURJ010000082.1 GCA_028715705.1 Phycisphaerae bacterium
CTTCCAGCTAAAGCTTATTCCGACAAGCTCGGCTCGCATCGCGTTTATGCTGGTGGTTTCAGTATCGACCGCAAAAATCTTTTGCTTATTCAATTCGGCAAGAAACCATTCAAATTTTTCGGTTGTATCAATTAATTTATAATCGTGCTTCATCGTTTTGAGACTTGCAGGCTCTCCAATTTTTTCAACCTCTATTTTTTCTTCAACTGTTTCCGATGAAAGTCCAAGCTGCGTTATCAGACGGGTAAAACCAAGTTCGGTAAATAGTTTCGCAAGCTTCGCCTTGTCCGGGCCGGTATAGGTAAACTGTTTGTAATCAA
Source organism: Phycisphaerae bacterium (assembly GCA_028715705.1). GTDB lineage: Bacteria > Planctomycetota > Phycisphaerae > Sedimentisphaerales > Anaerobacaceae > JAQURJ01. Next base: position 321 of record JAQURJ010000082.1, read on the forward strand.
TATCAACAGGGGCATCGCGGTCGATCGTCACCAGTTCCTTGCTAAGATATGCCATCTTTTCATTTTCGCGCAGGTTGTCGCCGCGTTTGCCGGTAATCTGGTCTGCATGCGCGTAAAGATTCTCCAGAGAACCGTATTCTTTTATCCAGCCAAGAGCAGTCTTTGGCCCCACGTCCGGCACACCGGGCACATTATCAGAGGTATCGCCCTGCAAAGCCAGCACATCGATAAATTGATCCGGCCTCACGCCTATCCGCTCGATCATCCCAGCCTCGTCGGTGCAGATGTCGTTTTGAATATCATAGGTGCAGATATTATCATTTATCAGTTGCAGCATATCCTTATCCTTGCTGCAAATATAAACATTGTTGCCATCGGCCGCCGCTTTCGCCGCGATAGTACCAATCAAATCGTCGGCTTCGTAGCCGTCAACCCGCAATACCGGTATCCGCATTGCATCAAGTATCGTATCAATTCTGGCTATCTGCGGGGGCAAGTCGTCCGGCATCGGCGGACGGTGAGCCTTGTAATCGGCATAAATTTTGGTGCGAAAACTTGGAGCTTTGGAATCCATCGCCACAATCAGCATATCGGGCTTCTTCCGCTCGATAAGCCCAAGGATTATAGTCGTGAAAATATATGTGGCTTTAGTAGGTTCGCCTGCAGGACTTGTAAGATTTTGCCGCATGGGGGCGTAATAAGCCGCGTAAATATGGCTGTGCCCATCGATAATATATAGTTGCTTGCATTTCTCTTCGGCCATAAGCCTACTATATTCTCTGCGGCCTTGCAGGTCAAGCTATAGCAAATAATCTACTTTGATGACGATGTTTGCTATAAGCATTCCCGAATAAAGTATTTACATATATTATCGGCTTGAAAATTTTCAAACCTGGGCTAAAAAGGGCTAACTTTTAGCTTCCAGCTTTTCAGCTTTAATCTCTTCCTTTGGGCGGTGTTTCCATCGGCGGTGCAGCCACCAATATTGCGTCGGGTCCTGACGGATGAAGTCTTCGACAGCTCTTGTAAATTCCTGCGTCACCCATAAAAGCTGGTCATCCTTCTCCTTCCACTCCTGCGGCATAATTATCCGCGTGACCGATATCTCGAAGAAAAAATCGTCCCCGACCCTGCGGCTGTAGCCGATGCCTACGGGGATATCATTGGTTATCGCCAACAGACCAATGCTCTTATAGGTACTGGCCTTTCTACCGAAAAAATCAACAAATACACCTTTTTTACCCGCATCCTGATCGGCGATAAATCCAATGGTCGAACCCTGATTTATTATCTGCGGCATAAGTTCGGCTGCGCCTTTTTTATCGACTATTTTTTGTCCATGCCGCCGCCGTACTCCATACAGATACTCATTTAAGAACTTGTTATCAAGGGGACGGGCAATGCTGTATATCTCGAATCCGAAAAGCCCCATCAGATAGCCGGTGATCTCAAAATTGCCATAATGAGCAGTCAGCAGGATCAGTCCTTTTTTCTCCTGCATCATCCACTTTGTCCGCTCGATATTGATAAACCGTGCGTATTGACGCCAGTTGTCCTTGCGAACTAACCGCGGCGTGAAGAATACATCCACAGCCAGCATCGCTATCTGCTCAAAGCTGCGTTTGGCCGTCTCAACTATCCACTGTTCGTCTTTTTCCGGGAAACTTTTGTGAAGATTTTCGATAGCCCTCTTGCGACCCCGCTTGTAATGCTTCCACAATAATCCGCCCAGAAACCTTGCGACTTTCAGACTTCTTTTAATTCCAAGCGTATGAAGCAACCCGGCAACTATGCGCACCAGTACATAAACCAGCCAGTCAATGACGATATTGCCCTTCTTTTTCTTGTTTTTCTTTTTAATATAAACAGCCATAGGCCACGATTTTAGGGCAAAAGCTCGCTATGTCAAGAAATTAGACCTCGCCGCCCCAGAGAGTGATTCGTAACAGAAAAAATATAAAAAACAGCAGAAAATGGACAAATCCAAAAACTTTATGATATTTTTTATTGACAAAATATTTTCGTGCGGTTAGATTCACGTCTCGTCTCGTTGGATGAAGAACAGAAGAGAGACCCCAAAATGGGGCGCCGAAGGTGTAACCGATAATCCGGGAAACTCTCAGGCAAAAGGATACTGTTCGGACAACACTCTGGAGAGCCAAACGGCACCGAAGGGATAAATCTCTCAGGTAAACAGACAGAGGATGCGATTAACTGTGAAAGTTTATCGCATCTTTTTTTGTTGTTTTTATCGAGAGTAATTATGAAAGCGAGCCGTAACTTGGAACAGACAAACGTCGAATCTAAAAAAACAGTTCTTTACGACCAACATAAAAATGCTGGGGCTAAAATGTCGCCCTTCGCTGGATATATTATGCCTCTTTGGTATTCGTCCATCAGCGATGAACACCGCACCGTCCGAACCGCCGCAGGACTGTTCGATTGTACCCACATGGGCATATTCGAGATAAGCGGCAGCAGCGCAGCGGACTTTCTTGAACTGATATTTACCAACAAAATAGCGGGTTTGGCAGAAGGTCACGCCAGATACGGTTATATTTTGAATGAAAGCGGCGGTATACTCGATGATGTTATTGTCTATGCAAGAAGCAACGGACGTTTTATACTAATCGCCAATGCCGGCAACAAGCAAAAAGTAGCCGAATGGATACGCACTCCATGTGATAGACATCCAAAAATCCAAAATGTTACCATTTCTGGGCCGGATAATCTTGTCGATATTGCCTTGCAGGGACCTGCCTCGATAGATTGTCTTGGCAATTTAACAAAATCCGATACAAAGAAACTTGCCCCTTTTACATTTGTGGAAACCCAGATCGATGGCATTGACGTAATAATTTCGCATACCGGCTATAGCGGTTCAAAAATTGGGTATGAAATTTTTGTCCCTGCCGGCAATGCCGGAAAAATTTGGGATAAGCTCGTCGGAAACGGCGCTAAACCGTGCGGGCTTGGAGCAAGGGATTCACTGCGAATAGAAGCGGGACTGCCTCTTTATGGGCATGAATTAGCCGGTGATTTCGATATTTCGCCCTGCCAGGCAGGTTACGGCTGGGCGGTAAAGATGGATAAGGAATTTATAGGAAAAACCGCCATTGCTGCAAAATGCAAAGATTATACAATGCAGGTGCAGCGGTGCAGCTTTTCCGGTGATAAAGGTATTCGCCCATTGCGGCAAAACGATGGAATCATTGATACAAATGGAATTTGCATCGGCACAATATTGAGCTGTGCAAATGCGGGCGGTACACAAGTAGCGATTGTTTTCGTTCAAAAAGACGCTGTTAGCAAAGGCGACAGTATAGCTGCTTACTATACCGCCAGAAGCCAAAGGCAGGTAGACGAAGGCAAGAAAGAAAATGTCACTATTGGAGAAAAACTTAATGGTGATATTAAAGGAGTCGTTGTCAGCAGATTTGAAAAATTTTAAATGTCATTTCGAGAAGCGTAAGCGACGAGAAATCTTATAGCATTAAGGAAATCAATTTCACGGAGAATTTTTATGGTTAAAAAAGATTTGTACTACACAAAAGAACATGAATGGGCAAAGATTGACGGCAAGGTTGCTACTGTCGGAATTACCGACCACGCTCAGGAATCCCTTAGCGAGCTTACGTTTGTTGAACCGCCTCAACTTAACAAATTGGTAAAAACTCACGGTGAATTAGCTGTTGTCGAAAGCTCCAAAGCCGCAAGCGATATTTACGCCCCCGTATCCGGCAAGGTCATTGAAGTCAATAACGCTCTCGAATCAAACCCGGAACTTGTAAACGATGATTGCTATGGCGACGGCTGGATATGCAAGATCGAAATGTCAAATCCAGATGATGCGAAGCAACTGATGTCAGCCGAACAATACGAAGAATACCTCATTACTCTCGAAGCATAATCGAAAGGATACGCTATGTCTTTTATAGCCAACACCGACCAGCAGCGACAACAAATGCTTGCCGATATTGGTATGTCAATGGATGACCTGTTCTCCGACATACCGCCGCAATTAATGGCCAAGTCGTTCGATCTGCCCGACGGCATCAGCGAAATGGAAGTTCGCGACCGACTGGCCGAATTAGCCGGTAAAAACAGTATTCACCTGACTTGTTTTCTCGGCGGCGGATTCTACGACCATTTCATACCAAGCGCAGTTTACGCCACCATCTCACGAAGTGAATTTTATACCGCTTACACCCCCTATCAGCCGGAACTTTCGCAAGGCACTTTGCAGGCAATCTATGAATACCAGTCGATGATCGCGCGCCTTACGGAAATGGAAGTATCCAACGCCTCGCTCTACGACGGCGGAACGGCTCTGTATGAGGCGATGATGATGGCACTGCGAATAACAGGCCGCAACAAGATCATTATCGACGACAGCGTAAATCCAATTTACCGCGTAATGATAAATTCATACACAAAAAATTTGAATATCAAATTGGATGAAACAAAATGCACCGACGGCCTTGCCAACCGTCAGCAGATTCTCGATCTGCTCGATGAACACACCGGTGCCGTCATAGTTCAAAACCCAAACTTTTTCGGCTGCATTGACGACATAAGTGACATCGCCCAGGCAGCCCACGAAAAAGGCGCTTTGCTTATCGTATCGACCTATCCCATATCGCTTGGCATATTAAAAACCCCCGGAGCAATGGGAGCGGACATCGTTACCGGCGAAGGACAAAGTATGGGCATGCCGATGTCGTTTGGCGGTCCCTACCTTGGTTATATGGCAACTAAAAAACAATACGTCCGCAAAATGCCCGGTCGCATCGTCGGCCAGACAACAGATATACAGGGACGCCGCGGCTTTGTACTCACCTTGCAGGCGCGAGAGCAGCACATCCGCCGTGACAAGGCCACAAGCAATATCTGCACCAATGAAGCCCTGTGTGCACTGACTTCGCTTGTCTATATGTCACTATTGGGCAAAGAAGGTCTGCGACAGACTTCGCAGCTTTGCGCAAACAAGGCAAACTATGCCTTTAAACGCCTTTCGGCAATACCGGGCGTAAAACCGCACTTCAGCACCAAATGGTTCTTCAATGAATTTGTACTCGACCTGCCCTGTGACGCAACGGATGTCATCGGGCGATTGATCGAAAAAGGCTTTGCCGCAGGATTTCCGCTAGGCCGCTACTACAAAGGCATGGAAAATTCAATACTTATCGCCGTAACCGAAAAAAGAACCAAAGAGCAGATCGGAATGCTCGCCGAAACACTGGAGGCCGCTCTATGAAACTTATATTTGAAAAAAGCATCGAATCAAGAACCGCTGTACTGCCGCCAAAAACAGACGTCCCCGACCACTTCAGCATAAAAGCTCAACTCTTGCGCGACAAATCTGCCGAACTGCCGCAATTATCCGAACTTGACGTGGTACGTCACTTCACCGAACTTTCCAGACGCAACTTTGGCGTGGATACAAACTTCTATCCGCTCGGCTCGTGCACAATGAAATATAATCCGAAAGTCGCCGAACGAATTGCTGCGTATCCGGGCTTTGCCCATCTACATCCGCTGATGCCGCAGCTTAGACGTGGTGGAATGTTGACGCAAGGAGCATTACAGGTCATTTATGAAACCGACATTATGCTGCGAGAAATTACAGGTATGGCGCGTTTCACGATGCAGCCGCTGGCCGGAGCGCACGGCGAACTGACGGGCGTGATGATAATAGCCGCTTATCACCGTGACAGGGGTAATAAAAAAACGACCATTCTCATCCCAGACAGCGCACACGGAACAAATCCGGCAAGTGCGGCCATCGCAGGCTATGACGTTCTTTCTGTTCCAAGTGACAAAAACGGCGTTATGGATATCGACGCTTTGCGAAAAATGGTAAACGAACAAACAGCCGGCGTAATGCTCACCTGCCCAAATACTCTCGGCATATTCAATCCGCACGTCAAGGATATCTGCGACATTATCCACAGCGTTGACGGTCTTGCTTATTACGACGGCGCAAATTTAAACGCTATCGTCGGCAAGGTGCGCCCCGGCGAGCTTGGTTTCGATATCGTGCATCTGAATTTGCATAAGACTTTCGCCACACCCCACGGCGGCGGCGGACCAGGAGCCGGTCCGGTAGGCGTTGTGGAAAAACTCGTTGATTTCCTGCCAGTGTCACTTGTAGAAAAAAGAGATGACGGCACATTTGTACTCGAATACAACCGGCCAAAATCTATTGGGTATGTCGCGCCGTTTTACGGCAACTTCGGCATTATCCTTAGGGCATTCGTTTATATTCTTATGCTCGGAAAACAAGGCCTTCGCCGCGTTGCCGAAAATTCCGTCCTCAACGCAAACTATATAAAGAAAAAACTGGAGAATTATTACGACCTGCCCTTCCCAGGCATCTGTAAGCACGAGTGCGTCTTCAGTGCAGCAAGGCAGATCAAAAACGGTGTCCACGCCCTCGATATCGCCAAAAGTCTCATTGATGCCGGTTTCCACCCGCCGACAATCTATTTTCCGGCCATTGTCAAAGAAGCTCTGATGATAGAACCCACCGAAACAGAAAGCAAGGAAACCATCGATGCCTTCGTTTCGGCAATGATAGCGATCGCCAAAAAAACCGAAACAGATCCGCACCAATTGCAGGGGGCACCAAAATCAACCCCCGTAAGCCGGCTCGATGAAACCCGAGCCGCAAAACTGCTCGATATCGCAAGCATTGACCGTTTTTTTTAGGTTATAGTCACAATTCTATCGGTTTTATTCTTGACGATTCGACTAAACTTTGCTAAGGTCTGGCAACTTTGGTTTTCAAATTTTTGGAGGGGACACGATGAGTGACATAGAAAGCGTCAAACTGCTGGCAAGGCAACTAATGATGGTCAATTCGCAGGAGTTCCCTGCGGCTCTGTTTGTTTGGGAACGAACAGAAAGAATATTACAAAATGTTGAGTTTATCTGCGGGATTGATCGGATTTCGAAAGAAAAAGGTCAGATAGATCGTTTTTGTCTCGACGCAGCGGTCTGCTTTTGTGAAATTGGCACGGTTCGACATACACAGAAACGGCGCGCCAGCCATCCTGAAGAGCTTAAAGGGATCGAAATACTAACCGCTTCAGCCGAAATTGCCGACCGCGAGCTTTCAAAACTTCTTGATAGCAGCCACATCCAAAAAATCTGCATGACCATCATAGAAAGCGCAAGCCATTTTTCTTCACAATTGGAGGCAAACATTCTGTGTGACGCCAGAAATCTCGATGATATGGGACTGGCTGGTATTTTAGCCGAGTTTCGCCGGTGTACTCCGACTTCGCCAGGGAAAGCAACCAATGATATTGTCAGCATCTGGCAGCGAAAGATAGACTACGGCTACTGGCAGGCAAGGCTAAAGGAAGATTTCCACTTTCCAGAAGTTCGCCGTATCGCTTCTCACAGGATCGTCACAGCCGAAAAGTTCATGTCGCAGCTGTCACGCGAACTCGCCTCGGAAGACTTGGCACAGGCCATCACACTTACTCAACCGATATCTGACAGTGCCGCCAGCTTCGCAGAAAAATAATCTGCCTTTTGAGACTCAGACTCAAGCCGCAAATCTGTCATCTGTGCAGAACCAAATATGCCAATGGAAAAATCTGCTGATGGCTATAAAAATCTTTCACCTCTATGGAACACAAAATAGCCGCTAAAAACTTTCATTGAAAGCTTTTTAGAATACTTTGCAATTCCTGATCACTTAAAGGAGAAACAACTTCTATGTATGTCAACTCGAACTCAGTGTCAGTCGAAAATTTTCTGTACCATTCAATCCGTACCGGCAGATTTGTTTTGGTATCAATAAAGCCGCGCCATTTATAATCTAAAGAAGAACCACCGACTGATGTGTCTGTCCATGAAAGATCATAAATCTCAACATCGCTTGATATATCCTGGACTTTTACATCGGTTATCAGACGCCATTGAGCGTCGGAGGGGACATCGGACGGGCTGTCAAAGGGCACCAACCCAAAATAACCGCCCAACTTATCTTCCATATTTCCCAACAGGTCATCTGTTAATTCTGCTGTTTCGACAGTGCCGTTGGTAAATTTTTTGATCGTTGCAAAACCGCTGGTCAAATCCCAAACAACTATTTCGTCTTCGGTCTTAGTCAAATAAATCCTCTGTGACCGTGAAATCCACTTCTCCTGCAGCGGGTTTTTATTTTCAACAGTAAATTTGGAGATATGAATATTTGTTATTTTTTGAATCGCTTCGTAAATCTGCTGGAGGGTAACTGCTTTTGCGGTCGGCGTATTAATGAACATAAGAGTCACTGCCAGTATAACCATAGCAGCGGCGGCAACCCGGACCAAGGGACCGAAATTCTTTTGTTTCATTAAAGCCGCAAAATTGGCGAATTTGCCTGATCTTTCTGTTTCCACAGTCTTTTTATTAGGCTTAATAACTTCTACTTTGATGGGAAATCCCGAATAGAGGTTATCAGTTTCGCTGCCGATTTTTGTTTTGGCCGATGAATCTGTCCGGTAAATTGTGCAAACGCCAGAATCGCCTCTGTGAATGATATCCATCGCAACTTTATGAAGTTTCTGCAATTTAGAAAGACAAACCTTGCAATTCCAGATATGCGAAGCACGTTCGCTATCGGCGAAATCGACTTCATACGGGAGGCAATAGCCGAAAATATCAGAAAAATCAGTTTCTCGACACAACAGGGTCGACTCGTTTTTTTCTTTTAGTAAATAATTAAGCCTTTCCTGCCGCATCTGATAAATCAATATCCGGCAAGTATCACAGCCGCAAATGTTTATTAATTTTTCGGGCTCAATCCCGTCAAAATCCATCTTAGCAACCAATGCCAAAGCGTCTCGCGAAGAGACGCAATCTGCCTTACCACTAAGCGTCTTATTTGAAAGCAGAAGGCTTAAACGGCTTAATTGCTCGCTGTTAAGGCCAAGCTGTAAAATTACATCCATATCTTTTCTGCACTGCTCACAATTATCCAAATGCACAGTGATTGGAGTAGGTATCCTGACTTTCAAGGCAGGCTCTACTAACAACGGTAAAAAGGCCTTAACTGTTTTACAGGTAACTTCCTTATCAATGTGGACAAAATGCAATTCCAGCATCTCAATACCCGCGTTTCGAGTCTCTCTTTCTCTAATCTCAGGCTCGTCCTGTGATAATATTTCTTTAAGTCGAGCTATCTGCTTCGTACATTCCCGGCACGAAGAAATATGAAATGCAATATCACAAGGCACTTGTTCGCTTATTTCCTCATTTAAAAAGTCGTAAAAATAAGCCTCCGCTTGTTCACACTTAGATTTAAGACCATTAACCATAACTGTTTTCCCTCAATTAATCTAATTTTTCAAAATTGCGAATTTTTTTCAATCCGACGCATATATATTGTAATGCTTCAGTCGGAATTGGACATTTCCTGAATTTGAGTTAGTATGTAAATCAAAGAAAGGAAATGCTCATGGCAAACAAACGCAAAAAGTTCTCAC
>JAQURJ010000083.1 GCA_028715705.1 Phycisphaerae bacterium
GGCATTGCTTGGCGCCGTTCTTTTCACATGGGCGAGAGGGTACGAAAATAATATCTATACGCAGATCGGAATTGTGCTATTGATCGGTTTGGCTACGAAGACAGCGATACTGTTAGTTGAGTTCGCGAAGAAGCATCGCGAAGCCGGATACAGTATCGAAGACTCTGCGATGCAGGCATCGAGAATTAGATTCCGTCCAATTTTAATGACGGCTTTAACCACTCTGATGGGATCAGTCCCGCTGGTGATAGCCGGCGGCGCAGGGTTGGTCGCAAGACGCGCTCTTGGAACAGCGGTTTTTGGCGGAATGCTTGGCACTACTATTGTCGGCATTTTGATGATACCTGTTTTCTATGTTTTCATCCAGACAATGACAGAAAAACTCCAGCCCAAAAGTAAACCGCAGCCGAAGACTCTGAAAGAAATATAAAAATTATAATTAAGTTGTCGTAAGTGTTTTGAAATACGATAGTAACAGCGTTTATTTTTTTTCCTGGCCAAACCTGTCAAAAGCGGATAATATATAAGCAGCATTTTTGAAAGGCAGGGCAAAAAAATGGGGATTTCGGCTGATTACAGGCCTAAAAGAGAGGTGGTATCCGATACCGCTTTTGCTGATAGATGTGTGGAAATTTTCGTCAGCGAAGCCAAAAAAGCCATCGGACAAAAGGGATTTTTTTTTGTTGCTATAAGCGGAGGACATACTCCGGCGGTCTTCTTTGAGAGACTTGGCCAGTCCCAAACCGCAATCGAGCTGCCGTGGAAGAAAGTACATCTTTTCTGGGTTGATGAACGATATGTGCCGCCGGATTCAAAGAATAGTAATTATAAACTCGCAGCAGATACCTTTTTAGGTAAAGTTTCTATCCCAAAGGAAAACGTCCACCGTATTCCAACCGAATATGACGATATTAAAGAAGCCGCCGATGTTTATGAACGAACACTAAGAGAAGTGTTCGTTCTAAAAGAAGGGCAACTGCCGCAGTTCGACCTTATTGTTTTGGGTATGGGAGCCGACGGGCATACCGGTTCGCTCTTTCAGAGCAGCTACGCATCACTGGATACGTCCGATCTGGCATGTGTTGTTTACGTGATGAACCACGTTCTGCACGAGAAGCTCAACCGCATAACCATTACTTATCCCGTGATGCGGGCGGCTAAGCACCTGCTTGTGCTGGTAAGCGGTGAAGAAAAAGCCGAGATTCTCAAGGAAATAATGACCAGCGAACCTGATGAGATAAAATATCCGATACATTTACTCTGGCCGGTGCTTTTCAAAGTAACATGGTTAATCGATGAGCAAGCGGCAAGATTATTGAAGTGATCATATCAAAAAAACAGGCGGGACAAATCATTATCCCGCCTGTCTGAAATCTCAAGTCAGTATTCTAACTTTTACCTTTTGCTTTTTGGGATTTATCCTTGCCAAGCAGTAATATCGGCGCCGCTATTGCTATCGATGAGTAAGTACCAACGGCAATGCCCAGTCCGATGGCGAATGTGAATCCCCGCAGTCCTGTACCGCCGAAGATGTACATAGTAATTACGACGACAAAGGTTGTAAACGAGGTCATAATTGTTCTCGACAGGGTCTGGTTTATACTGTCGTTGATGATCTGCGCCGTGAGACCTGAACGCTTGCGGTTCTCTCTTATCCGGTCAAAGACTACGATGGTGTCGTTAAGTGAATAACCGATAATGGTCAAAAACGCGGCTATCATCGCCAGATTTATTTTGAAATCCTGCAGCAATAGGGCGTTGCCGATAGGTTTTTCGGCAATATATGTGCAAGCCGTAACCGCTCCGAGTGCGATACAGACATCGTGCACCAGCGCGGCTATCGCGGCCAATCCATAGCGGGCGTTACCAAACCGCACCCAGATATAGGTGACAATGGCGAACAGACTCAGTACGATTGCTATCAATGCCCTTGTTTTTGCTTCTGCGCCGACGGATGGGTCGATCTGTGTAACACGCGGCAGAGATGTTTCAAGTTGCGCTGCAGCGAGAACCTTGCCTTTTTCGTTGTCTACGAATTGTCCCCATTCGTCGTCGGTGAACTGACGGAAGCCGGCTTCGGGGTGGCTGCTGACATATACCCATTCATTGAGAAGCTGATTCGGCTCTGGTACTGTCACTTGCGGTGTAAATATGGTGTATTGGTACCAGTTCAGGGCGGCGGTGTCAGGCTTAAAGCGAAGGTCATTTAAGCGATTTTCGATCTCCGCGGCGGCAACGTGCTTCTCTGTCCTGGCGGTGATCATTACCCCGCCTATGAATTCGGCAAGTTCCGGGTGGGTATCAACGATTTGCTCGGTGATCTTTTCAGCGGAAGCTATCTGCGGTTCGAGGTTTCGCCTTATTTGCAGAATGTCGTCAAAAGCGTTTATAATGGCATCGTTGACCACTTCGTCAACTACAGGTTCGGTTATGGCGGCATCCTTAAATGCCTGCGAAAGAATATCCGAAACAACCGACTTATTAGTCTGGCTTGTTGTGACGACCAAACTGTTTGCGTCTGCTGCCGGTTCAACTTGCAAGTTTCGCAGTTTAGACCTGAAATTTTGCTCGGCCTTTTTGATGCTTTGCGTTGCCTGCTGGACGGTCGGTGTTTCTTCGGGGAAAGTGACAGTCACCGAAGTTACATTAGTTGCTATGGTATTTATCTCGAATTGTTTGCCGGTTTCGCCAATGCTATAAACATTTGCGGCTGCGATGGCCGGATTATCCATTTGCAGACCCTGCTGGTGGATTCTATCTTCGACTTGCTGACGGGTCAGCGGCTCTGTGAGATTTACCTGTGCGGCAGTTCCACCAGTAAATTCGATGTCGTATTTGTTATTGACCGCCTGATCCCTTGTAAAGAAAACCGACAAGCCGCCAACCATAAGTATCAGCGAGATGGTCAGGAAAATGGGCCGTAACTTCATCCAATTTACCTTTGGTTGACCGATCAACTTTAGCATGAACAAATGGTCTTTGATAACTCGCCAGGAAAGAAGCAGATCAAAGGCGACTCTCGTGGCGAAAAGGGCGGTGAACATACTGGACGCTATACCGAGCATTAGCACTATCGCAAATCCCTTTATATCTTCGGAAGCGACCCAGAACAGGATTGCGGCTGTTATGAACGTTGTGAGGTTAGCATCCAAAATTGTGCCCAATGCCCGTTGGTAGCCGTTCTTGATAGCTATCCGAAGAGAGGAGCCTTTCTTTTGCTCTTCACGGATTCGTTCAAAGATAAGCACGTTGGCGTCAACGCTCATACCGATGGTCAGGATAAGACCTGCGATACCCGGAAGGGTGAAAGTCGCCCTGACAAGAGCCATAATCGCCAGTACAAGAAGAATGTTCAGCAGCAGGGCGGCATCAGCGATGACACCGCTGAGAGTATAATAAACGGCCATTACAAGAACCACGACTATCAAGCCGATGATTCCCGCCTTTATTCCCTTGTCGCGGTTATCCGCTCCGATGGATGGGCCTATTGTTTTGATGGATATCGGCTGTTCAATAAGTCTTGCCGGAAGCGAACCGGCATTTAACTTATTGACCATATCCATCGCCTGTTCAGTGGTATAAGAACCTGTTATCTGACCGTTGGTTGTTATGCGGCTGTCGATGTTCGGTGCTGAAATAGCCATATCGTCCAGTATTATTGCCAGCGGGCGACCGATGTTTTCCGCCGTTAACTTTCCAAAAATTTTGCCTCCGCGAACATCAAGTGCGAAATCTATCGCGCGGCGGCCTTGCGAATCCTGCCCCGGTCGGGCGTTAACCAGCTTCCAGTCCTGTCCGCCGGTATGCAGCATTGCCTCGTTTTCCCTACTGCTGGCAAGGACGTAGTATTTGTCTCCGAACTGACCGACAACGCTCGGATTTCTTTCTTTATCTGTTGCGTGCCATTCATCTGCTTTTTCGATCTCGACCCAGATATATTTTTCATCTGATGCGTATTTAGGCCCTTTTGTTTTGAGCCTTTCGAGGTAACTTTCGAGCAGGTCGCCCTCGACTTTGGGATGATTAACTGTAGGAAGAATTCTGAATTCGAGGATACCTGCGCCTTTGAGCATTAGCTGCAAATCCTTGGCATCGTCCAGCCTTCCGCGGAAAGGTCTGTAGGCATCGAAAGCTGTTGCAGCAGATGCTATCTGCTCCTGCCTTTCCGGAAAATCAGCTTTCAGCTTTTCGATTGCCTTGGCTCTGCTCGATGAATCCGAGGGCATTGCCAGTATTGTTTCGATTTGGTCTTTGCTCAGATTCAATTGATCGAGTTTGGCATGCGCCTGCTCGTATTGAATGTTTTTGCCGGTTTCGGGATCTGTCAATTCATCTATAACATTTATCCATTGCAGATACTTCTGTGCATATTCAACGGCTGATGCGATCTTATCTTCATCTGTTATTATAGAATTAACAGCCGCTTCTATCCCCCCAGCATTTGGATCGTTCAGCTCTCTTACCTTTTGTCTCAGTTGGTCAAGATTGGCGTTATCGAGATTGCTTTCCATTTTTTCGATGTCTGAAGAAAGCTGATTTCGCTGCTGTTGAAGCTCTTTGCGCTGGTCGTATGCCCCAGCAAGCTCGTCGAGTATCTGGCGGCGGGTTTCAGAATTTCCGGCTATCTTATTAAAAATAGCATCTCGCTGATCGCCGGGCTTTTCCAAAGCGCGCATTACTGTCGAGGGATTGACGTTTTCTGCCAGTAAATTTTCAAGGACCTGCTCATACTGATCGCGTTTTACGCGAGCTTCGGCACTTGATAGCGGCATCTGTATCTCGAAACGGGTGTTTCCCTGCGGCCTCCAGATAAGGTTCTGGATATTTGCCGGATCGATCCTTCTGCGAAGAATGGTTATCATTCTTTCGGAGAGTTTATCCTTGTCGGCTTGGTCCAAACCCTGAGTATTTATCTCATAGATAAGGCTTGTTCCGCCAGCAAGATCGATACCTGGTTTCAGGGTTTGAGAAGGGGGAATTAAAGTCCATACCGCCAAGGCGGTCAGAACTATTATAAATATCACTTTCCATGCGAGATTTTTATCCATAATTGCTCCTAATAATCTATCCGGCAAAAGATATTTTGAAGTTTATTTGTTTTCCTGTGAAAGATTTCTACCAATGGCTTCAGGGGCTACTTTAATTTTTGTATTATTGGATTCGTCGATCTTGACGGTAATCTCGTCGTCCTTAACCTCGATGACAGTGCCGATGATGCCGCCGATGGTTCTGACCTTATCGTTTTTCTGAAGGCTTTTAACCATTTGGACGTGCTTCTGCTGTTTTTTGCGCGGGCCGCGGAACATCAAAAAGTAGAATACAGCGGCTATAAGCACGAAAAATATGATTTGTTGTGACTGAAAACCAGGTTTTTTTGGCGGTGTTGCTGGGGTGTTGGAATCGGTCTGAGTGGCTGTAGTCAATTGCTCTTCGGTAACGGTTTCGGAGGTAACCTCTGAGGCGCCGTTTGTATCGGCTTGTGCGATGATCCAGATATTATTCATAATTTTCCCTTTCATTTTTTGGTGGGCATAAGCCCATCTCGTATATTTTAAAAACGCTGTTTATACTCTAAAACTGTTGGAAATTAAAGCGAATTTTGGGTATTTTTAGTGATGGTGGCCGATTGGTAGTAAAAAGTCTGTGAAAAGCACGAAAAAAAGTTGGTCGCAAATTGCCCAGATTAACACTGGTTGGAACAGGAAGAGCTTTGGCCCACGATCTTCTAATTGGGTTCGGGCTCGCGGGTGTTATGAATGTTTAGCCGCAGATAGGGAGTTTATTTACAGTCCAGTATTTGTGAATTATGCCAAGCATATCCTTGAGATCTTCGTAGTCGATCGGTTTGACAATATAACCAGCTGCACCGAGATCATAACTTTTGGTTACGTCTGCCACCGCACTTGAACCGGACAGTATAATAACCGGTATCCGCTTCAGGATTTGGTCATCTTTTATGATCTTAAGAAATTCAAAACCATTCATTTCTGGGGTGTTTAAATCTGCGAGAATAACACAGGGATCGCCGCAATTTGGACTTCGCAGGTGTTCGAGCATTTCCCGATAGCTGGTGAAGTGCGAAAAAACGCATGACACATTCAGCTCGGCAAGGGCGTACTTGATCAGCTTTGCATCGGTCAGGTCGTCATCTATTACCAATAGCGTTATTGAATTATTCATTCCGTCCGCCAACAAAATATCCGTTGCTGCTGTGTTCCCCTGTTCCGCTGTGACTTACCCGTTTGCATATAATGAACCAGTATTCGCTAAGGTCTTGCATCACAACCCTGAATTCATCTATGCTCACCGGTTTTTTGATATATCCTGCGGCCTGGAGTTTATAGCTTTCGAGGATATCTCTGTCGGCATCGGATGTAGTTAAAATTACCGTCGGTATCACGCAAAGTTCGTCATCGGCTTTAATAAGCCTTAAAAACTCTTTTCCTCCCATACCCGGCATATTAAGATCCAGCAATATCAGGTCAGGTATCGGCGTATCTTCATTGCCGGCTTTGCTTTTATGCAGATATTCCAACGCCTCCTCCCCGCTTGATACGATGTAAAATTCGTTGATTATTTTCTCGTTGGAAAGCGACTTTTTTATTAATTTCTGGTCGCCGGGATCGTCCTCGACCAACAAGATTACTACTGATTTGAACATATCCATTTGTATTCCCTTTCAAAATGTTTTTTGAATTTTAATATCGTCAAGTTTTTACTATTCAATTACTATTGAGGTATCTGAAAAACTGAATCTTACAAATTTAAGATTGCCGCGGCCTAACAACAAGGTCTCGCAATGACAGGAAAAACGCACATTGTGTCATTGCGAGGAGCGAAGCGACGAAGCAATCTCAAGTTTTTCAGAGGTCTCTATTATGCTTTCACCGTTAACAATGTCATAGACCAGTATTTAGTGAATTTGCCTATGGCATTCTGAAATTCTGTCGGACTTGTAGGTTTTTGAATATAGCCGGAAGCCTGCAACCGGTAGCACTCTTCTATATCCAATTCAGCGCCAGAGGTCGATAAAATGACGACGGGGATGTCCTTTAGCATATCGTCGGCCTTTAACAGCCTTAGAAATTCTTTCCCGCCCATTCCCGGCATGTTAAGATCCAGCAGAATAATCCTCGGTCGAGGATTTTGTGGATTGCCTTCGCAGCTTTGTGAGAGATACTGCAGCCCATCTTCACCGGACGCTGCAATATGCACATCGCAATCTTCATTGCCGCTCATCAGGGCAAGTTTCGTCAATTTCTGATCCCCAGGATCATCTTCGACTAATAATACAACCATATTTTCTGTGTTTTCCATTTTTCGCTTCCTAGATTAACTAACAGACGTTGTAATAAGGTTTTCACTTTCATTTTCCTGCGTTTGCAGCATTTTAAGCGTAAACCAGAATGTCGTTCCCTGACCGTATTCCGATCTTACCCCGATTTCGCCCTCATGCCGCTCGACGATTTTTTTGCATACGGATAATCCTATGCCCGAACCTTCATATTCCTGTTTTGTATGCAGCCGCTTGAACATAACGAATACATTTTCATAGTGTTCCGGTTTTATTCCAATTCCGTTGTCTTCTATTTCGATTCGAACCACGCCATTATCCTGTTCTACAGCGCGTACGATAACTTTAGGCGGAATATCCATTTTGTGATACTTCAAGGCGTTTCCTATAAGATTTTGCAATAGCTGGTTTATTTGAGTTGAATCGCCCTTGATAACCGGTAAAGGCTCAGGAATTTCTATGGTTCCTCCGGTATCCTCCAGCCTTATTGACAATTCCAGAGTTTTCAGTTGTTCCACTATCTTATTGAGGTCAACATCCCTAAAGTCAAGTGCCTTTGTGGTAGCGCGCGAGTAAGTCAGCAGAGCGTCAACCATTTGCTGCATTCGAGTGGCTCCGTCGATCATAAATGTTAAGTTTTCATGGTCGTCTTCACTAAGTTTTCCGGCTAATGACGCGGTCAGGATCTGGCCGAAAGACGATATTTTCCGCACTGGCTCTTTCAAATCGTGTGAAGCAATATAAACAAAATCCTGTAACTGTTTGTTTGATTGGCCCAGTTTCTGTGCAGTCGATTCCAGTTGCTGGTTGGAAGCCGTCAATTCGATCGTACGAGCCTTTACCTTGTTTTCCAGGGTTTCATTTGCTTCTTGCAATTGTACATCGCGTTGCTGGATTTGATCCAGCATTTCGTTAAAAGCATCCGTGAGCAGGCCGATCTCGTCGTCGGTTCTTTTTTGAGCGCGTATCGAGTATTTTTTCTCCTGCGAAATTGTTTTGACCACCTCGGCAAGGCCGAGAAGCGGCCTGGATATGATGTTTTGAAGTTTGCATGACAGGATATAAGCAATAAAAATAGCAATTGCCAAAACAAGCAGAATCCAGGTGACGCTCTGTGCAAATACCGCTTTGAGAGAATCGAGGTTGGATTTGATAATGATTGTTCCAAGTGTTTTTTCGTCGAGAACGATCTTTCGAGATACTACAAGAAAATCATCTCCGAAATAGTAATTCTTTTTAGAAGGAATTTCAGAAAAGTTAATTTCGTTGTTATCATTATCATTCCGAGGATAGCAGCTAAAAAGCTTGTTTTCGGCGAAGATGCCGGCGTAAATAATAGATGGCTGTGAAGCAAACGCATGGAGAGTATCCTCGGCACCCTTTTCATCGTCAAAGGCCAGTGCCGCTTTGCAGTTGTCGGCCATTATTTCGGCCTGTGTTGATAGATTTTGCAGCATCGAATCTCGAAGTGTGTTTTGCGTCCACACAATAACTGCTAAACCTATGATAAGAATAATCGGGATGCACGTTAGCATTGTGATCAGTATAAGTTTATCTTTTATCTTTATATTTCTGATACGCATTAGCTTCCTCGTTATTTCATTTGGTCACTGATTACCCGTTGGGCAAGTTTCAGCAAATTGCTTCTGAGTTTCAGATTATTTTGCTTTGCGGAAATGAGATTGACTTCAAACCGCACTTTTTGGTCTTCTAAAAGGAAATTAATATTGCCGTTTTTTTCAAGAAAACCCGCTGTGTGGCTTACCGTAAGCACTCCGCAGCCGTCGAGTTCTTCAAGAATTCGGTTCAGGGTATTTTCAGGGGGGCATTCATAAAAAAAGAGTATATGGCATTGCTTTAATTCAGCCATTGTCGCGAGCCATTCGGGATTATTTTTGTCTTTGAAATTTTCTTCGTCCAAATCTTTGAAATCTTTTATAACTATTCGCCTGTTATTGACAGTTTTGTCTTTGATCGGCTCAAAAGCAGTCTTGAAATCGGCGGGATCGACAATTCCTATAATTATAGGTTCATTGCTATCCTGGATTTTTTCTGGCGGCCAATCCACAAAATTGAGGAAGTTATACAGGAAAGCCGCTTTGATCTGATATTCTTTGGCATGATCAGGGTCCAACGCCGGCTTAGCCGCGGAGTTTGCGGCAAAAACAATCAATATCAAAATTGTCGAAATATAATTAATTCTCATTTTATTTTTCTAGGGAGCCTCTAATAATTTGATTTTTGAGGCTCAAAACTTCAGTTAACATTTTTTGAGTAAATTTTTGAACACAATATTTCAAAATTTCGGTTTTTCGGCACTCGTAAACGTCCAAGTGACTCGTTT
>JAQURJ010000084.1 GCA_028715705.1 Phycisphaerae bacterium
TTCCTGAATTATACCGCGGCCCGACTAAACGGTTGAGAGTAAAAGATCATGTCAAGTTATTTTACTTCGCAAAAAATAACTCTGTAGATCAATTAGTCACACTTCTGACCCAGCAGTTTTCCCAAATGCAAACTGATCCTGCGGGCGTTACTACTTATACGCCGAATTATGCGGTCAGTCTGCATCAAGCAACCAATCAGCTTGTAATCGATGCACCTAATGATGTAGATGCCGACGAAATTCTGGACTTTCTGGAAATAGTTGATGTCCCGCCAATACAGGTGAATATTGACTGTATTATCCTTCAGCGATTTGCGGACGTTACAATGGACTGGGAAACAACCCTGCTTGTCGAAAATCTCCTTGGTGAAGGCATTACTCTTGGTGAAGGCAAATATCCCAATCCCGTATTTCCAGGGGCAAGTCTTCGTGAATCTAAAAGGAGCACATTTGGCCTTGATTTCGGTTATTGGCATAATCAGGGCGTTGACGGCCACCAAATCCGAACAGTCGTGGATGTATTGATATCCAGAGGCTACCTTAAAGTATTGATGAATCCCACACTCGAAACCGTAAACGGCAAACCAGCAAAAGTAACGTCCAAAGAATACGTTCCTCTTGAAAAAATTCTGGTTCAACCAGGTTTTGATACGCCTTTCTCGTTAACGGAATACCAGTGGGTCGAAGACAGTCTCGAAGTTACGCCGCACGTTTATGCCGATGGCTCGATTGGTTTGGAAACCAAAGCCCAAATAGGTTCAAAATCCCAACCGGAGGGCGTTGTTCAGGCATCCATTGTCACCGAACGTAATATTCAGGTAGCGGAAAATCGCATAGATCCCGGAAAAAGCCTTATTATAGGCGGGATAAGAAAATCTGAAAAACGCGCTGTAGTACGCGGGGTACCCTTTTTAAAAGATATCCCCATTATAGGCATACTCTTTTCAAGTAAGGATTATGAAGAAAAGGCCATAGAGATCGTTTTTATACTGACACCAAGCATTTCATCCGGCGGCATAACATATGATAAAATGGCCGAGGCCATCCGCCAGAAACATTCGTCACCGAAATACAAGCCAGGTCTACAGGAAACGATTACCGATCCATTCGGCGCCACTGCCTACACTTCGTATATGGAACAAAAGGCTACCGAAGCCGAATATCAGAAACTAAAAGCCGAAATTGAAAAAGCCGGCGCTCTTGATGAAGTAAGCGAGGCGAAGAGCAAATTGCTCGAAAAAGCCGAAGAACTTCTCGCCGAAAAACAGCGAGCATCCCAAGCGGTAGCCGCGGCACAAAAAGCCAAAGAACAGGCAGAAAAAGCTGATCAGACGGCACAGAAGCTTCAGCAGGAAGCTGAACAAGCCAAACAAGAAGCTGATGCAGCAAAACAGGAGGCTGACAGGCAAACTCAAAAGGCGTTGGAAGCGAAAAATCAGGCAGCCGAAGCGGAAAAATCCAGATTGCAGACGCAAACACTAAAAGAAGAAGAGGCACGCCAAGCCAAAGAGGAGGCACAGCAAGCCAAACTCGAAGCTGAGCAACAGGCTCAAAAAGCCGAACAGGCCGCTCGCCTCGCCCAGAAAGCTGATCAAGCCAGACGAGAGGCCGAATCTGCAAAGCTGCAAGCAGAAGAACATGCACGACGAGCACTTGAAGCCCAGCGAAAGGCACTGGAAGAAGCCCAACGGCTTCGTGAACAGCAAACCCAACCTCCGGTCGAGCAAACCGATCCTAATCAACAGCAAGCTCCGGCTCCCGCCGAGCCAGCTGACCCGAACCAGCAGCCAACCGAAAAACCATAATATTCAAAGAGCGACTATTCTCCGGCATCCTCGCAACATCCGCTGATAGTTGAGACACCACATCGTATCCGCAGCAAGCAAAATTGAGCAAATTTAATTTGTCAGAAGTTTGGTTTTATTGCCGTTAATTCTTAAATTTTGGGAAAGTTTTTCAACTTGATGGACGAAATATATAATAGCTGAGAATTCTCAAAACTTAAGGGGGCCGATATGGTCAGTAAAATGGCAAAAATAGTTGTACCGGCATTTACCTTAATAATTTTGTTCGGCAGCTTGTTAAAAGCCGAACATGTTAGCGGCAAACTATATCTAATAAATAAAGCCAAGCAGAATTATAGTGCCGAATTTCGGGTTCGCCAAAATCAGGATGGTGCCGCACATGGGCAATTTAGTTTTAAAATTGGCGATGGTGAAACAAAGATCGATATCCGCTATATAAAGGTTGATGGGAACTGCGCATGGTTCGCCGGCAAATGCAGTCAGGACCCTCAAGGCCGCCAAAATTCATGGGTTTTTTTCGCGGTGCAGGATGGCGGCAGTCCCGGCAATCTGGTTGACTATCTTTGGGTGGAATGGATGTCTGCAGAACCTGGCACTGAAATTCAGGCAAAAGGCAAAGTAGATAACCTTGAACGTCCCTCTGAGAGTCAATCTATAAACGGCGGCAATATCATTATCAGCTAAACCATTCAGACGCTGCAAAATCCCCGAAGACCTTTTTCAGCCTTTTTATCCATAGCGATAGAGATATAATTTTAATCCCCTTTTTCGCCTTCTTTAGTTCCGAGCATCTTAATGCCTTCCGTCAGAACCGGCATTGTCTTGGTCGTAATCTCGGGATCAAACATATCGCCGGTAACATCCAACCGAACCACCGCCCTACCAAGCCCCTCTGTCAGGGATTGAAAAAGAGAAGGATTCGAACCTGCAAGCCGCTTGCCCCTCGCGGTAAGGCCAAGATCGATATTCTTTGTGGCTATATCCAGCACGCCCGAACCATAAAACGCGATCGATTCGCCGGAAAGATCAAATTGCTCAAGATACACTTTATTTGTGTTTATGTAGCCGTCAACAAGCATCCGTTCAAAAACATAGTCCTCACTTTTGGATAACTGCATGGCCTGAACCAATTTAGCCATCGGCGACCGTTCACCCGCCTGTAAATTCTCTATATCGAGCCTGCACCTGCCAAGCCTCGATTTTTCCGAGAAACGCCCCCCAAGACTAAACGTGCCATCCATAATGCCGGTAGCATGGCGATTTATATCTCCGTTTGGATCAACAAGAAACCTCCCAAGGTCGATATCCTCAAAACTGCTGTCAAGGCTATAGCCCCAATCATCCCCAATCGGACTGAACTTAATATGACCTGTAACTTTGCCGCCGTAAGCTTGCGCAATGAGAGACTGCCCGACCCAGTTCGACCCCAAATGTCTGAAATCGGCATTAAAATCTTCGATAATCTTGCCGTAAATTCTGAACTTCTCAGCCTTGACGACGATGGCGCAATCTTTAATACCGCCATCAAAAAGATACCTGCCGTTAGCCAAAACTTGAACATTGGCATCAGCAATACCAACCGAGTCCAGAGCCGCATCCGTAAATTTCAATTCGGCATCAAACGCCATCCCCCTACCTGATGTGTTAGCATCGATAAGCGCAATCTCGTTAATATTCAGATCGAGTGATCCGCGAGCGCCAAGACTTTCATAAAATTTGTTGAAAGGAACAGGCAAAGCCGCTATCAAATTTTCGTCAATTATAACATTGTCAGCCGAAAGAAAAATTCTGCAATCAGTTATACCCCCGCCGCTTTCACCCTGGATACTGCCGCCGATCTTTACCAAACCTTCCTTGTCGTCTATAGCCAGACTTCCGCAGGAAGCTTGAAGATCACGCAATTCTATTTCGTAATTTTCATTTGCAGCCTCAATGGAAATTACCCCGCATAAATCGTAAAGCGCATAAGGAAATTTATCGCTCTTGATTCGATCTTCAAGACAGGCAATCTCAATAAAACTGCTGCTGTCAGAATGTAACTTGTTTAATTCTGCTTTTATATCAATAACTCCGCCCGGATTGAGAGCGGAAACCATTCCGGCTGCAAATAACGGCAGGGAATTGATAAGGGATTTGTCAATTTCTATTTTCTCGCCTTTAACTGATACATTGTAATCAAATTCATTAATATCAGATTTATCACTGGAAACAGCAAAATGTCCGTTTGCCTCTACTTTACCTCCATTGCAGAGACCAGAAAAATCGCAAACATCAAAAAAATCCCGCTCAATATTTAATTGTGCGTTAATATCATCTATCTTCAGACCACTGGCCAGATAGCTAAGCGAGGCGTCCTTGACTGATACCTCAACGACATAATCGGCTGCCAGGCCGCTATCAGGTGTGAAAACTTTGATATCGGCATCGACAAAACCGGACATGTCGAATTTTTCAAAAAAATAATTTTGTTTGGCAGCGAGAACATCTTTGAGGTCACGATCGATGCCGATATTTTCCGCTTTTATCCTGACATCGTAAATCGGCTTGGTTGAAATGCCGCTCACATTTCCGTTAATACTGATCCGGCTGCTGCTGGTTGTAGCCGTTATATCGCTTATCTGAACTCTGTCACGGCTAAACTCTATCCTGCCGTAAACATTTCGCAGTGGATATGGAAAACCGCTATAGGCCCCCCATGCCCTCAGCGGCTCGATAACAACCGAAAAGTCACGCTCGCCGTTATTGCGTCTCATTATTATATAATCAACCCTGCCAACCCCTGCGGGTGAAAACATCCCCCATACAGATCGTATCTTAGGTTTCAACGCCCCTTTAACATCATCGTCAAACACAAGATTATCGCTCTGTGCCCTCAATTCATACTCTTGGTTTCCTCCAAAACCTTTGGAAAATCCGCTGAAAGCGAAAACACTGTCGCCATGCCTGCCTTGCATATTTTCAAGAGTAAAACTGTTTTCATCAAAATTTATTCTGCCGTTGAGATTGGTAATACGATATGGAAATTTAGCGTTATTGATTTCCGCGTCTTTGCACACTGCTACGCCGTCAATGTGACTGTCCCGCAGGTTATTAAAATCACCTTTGACCCTCACGCCGATGTCCATTCGCCCGGACGGCTCATATTGATAAAGAACCTGATTCAGATACGCAAACGCGTTTAACTTCGAAAGGAAAGAATAATCGTATAACGACTGTTTTCCCGTGAGTATGCCATGCTCAAATTCCAAACCATCCGTCAATAAAGACAGCGAAAAACTATTATCCTGATAATAATCCAATATAACATTTAGATTACTTATATGCCCAATGCCTTCCAGCTCTTCCTGCGTTTTTGAAGATATCGATCCTTCGACAATTACCCTCCCCGGACGCCATAGGCCGGTAAGTTTACTTTTTTGACCAAGCCATTTGGCGGTGCTTATCTCAAACGCATAACCGCCTTTTTTCTTATCCGCCCCAAAAACAAATTCCAACGGACTCGCAGCCGCGACACGACTTAACCCTTCGGATATTTTAATATATTGCAGGATACCTCGCTCGAGTTGGATACTTGGAATTCCGCGCAAATCGTGTGCCTTAGGCAGACTTATAGACGATAAATTCCAAACCCCACTGTCCATATCATAAACGGCGTTGAAAGTAAAATCACTGATGCGCACGTTATTTAGGCGAGGCCGCAAGATCAACAGGCTCAACTTTGAAAATTCGGCATAAACATTCTGCGCTGTCAGGATAATATCATCCGGTTTATTCGAGCCTTTAGACTGCACAACCAAATCATCGATTTTTGCATCGCCGAAAAGCCCTAATTTTACCGATGAAGCGGTAACTTCCGCGCCGGTGAACTTCTCTATCTGGCTAAGCACTACGCCGCGAAGCGAACGTACTCCCATATAAAGCACACCAATCAGCACTATCAGCACCGCGAAAATCTTAAAACACGTACTTTGAAGCTTTAAAACTTTCGGATGTGCAAGAAAATGGTGGATATCCATAATCGACTTATTTCACTCTCGTAATCGCCTTGGCAGCAATATCCTTCCGATAATACGCTCCCTCAAACTTTATTTTATCGACCGCTTTATAAGCTTGTCTCTGTGCGTTCTCAATTGTGTCCCCCAGAGCCGTAACACCAAGCACCCTGCCCCCGCTGGTAACAACTTTGCCATCTTTAAGAGCCGTTCCGGCATGAAAAACCACTACATCGCCAAGCTCTTCGGCTTCTTCAATGCCGGTTATAACCTTTCCTTTTTCGTAGTCCCCGGGATAGCCGCCAGAAGCCATAACTATACACACAGCCGGACGCTGATCCCATTTTAAAGTTATTTCATCGAGCCTTCCTCCACAAACCGCCAGCATCACCTCCAGCAGATCGCTCTTTAGCCGCATCAATATAGGCTGGGTTTCGGGATCACCAAAGCGAACATTGAACTCAAGAACCCTCGGCCCCCCTGCGGTAAGCATCAATCCCGCGTAAAGCACCCCCTTATAAGGCGAACCGGACCGATTCATTCCGTCCACGATCGGTACAAGAACCTCTTTATTTATCTGGCTCAGCAACTTCTCTGTAACTATCGGCGCAGGGCTGTACGCACCCATTCCGCCGGTATTGGGCCCCGTATCGCCGTCGCCGATAGGTTTATGATCCTGTGCCGATTCCATAACATAAATGTTGTGCCCGTCCACAAAAGCTAATATCGAGGCCTCCTGCCCCAGCAGTTTATCTTCGACTACAACTAAATTTCCCGCCTCTCCAAAAATTTTATCGCACATTATCTTTTCCGCTGCGTTAATACCGTCAGCCGGATCATCACAGACAAATACTCCTTTCCCTGCTGCAAGGCCCGATGCCTTCACGACCACCGGCTCGTCGCGGCTGGCGATATATGCCTTAGCGTCCTCAAAGCGGTCGAAAACTCGCCCCTCCGCTGTCGATATCGAACACGACCGCATAAGCTGCTTGGAAAATGCCTTGTCCGCTTCAAGCCGAGCCGCATCCTTGGAAGGACCGAACGCCTTTATGCCAGCAGCCTCGAACATATCCGCCAGACCATCCGCCAGCGGCGCTTCCGGCCCGATCACAACAAGACCTATCTTTTGGTCTTTGGCGAAATTTAGCAGGTCGTTATAATCTGTAATGGGTATATTCTTGCCCAGCTTTGCGGTTCCAGGGTTGCCGGGGGCAATAAAGAGATTGCTAAGTTTTTTCGATTGGGACAGCTTCCATGCGATAGCATGTTCACGGCCCCCGTTGCCAACCAGAAGTACATTCATTTTTCAGCCCTTGTAATTATCGTTTTTGTAATGTTCTAAAGTACCAAATGCATCAGGATTCGCATGAAAAAAAGCCTTTTGATGATTTATCCCTCATCGCCGATATTATTCTTTTTTGAGATAAAGGGTTTGGGTTGGGAAAGCGAATTCTATTTTTTCCGCCTCGAACCTTTTCATCATCTCCAGATTGATCCGCTGATTGACATCCTGATAAACCCAGTAATCCGGCGGCTTGACCCAGTAGCTCATATAGATATTCAGCGAACAGTCGTTGAACTCATTGAAATAGACCCGCGGCGGCTTTTCAGTGTCGGTGTTTATTTCGGGAACAGCGGAAAGTATTTCTTTTATTATCCCTACAGCACGGGCGGCTTTGGTATGGCCGGAATTATAAGTGATGGTGATATTCGACGTCCGGCGGATGAACGGCCGCTTTCCGAGGTTCTCAACAATAGAATTGGCTATAATACTGTTGGGCACAGTTACCAGATGCCCCTGCAATGTTCGTATTCGCGTGCTGCGGAAACCAACGTCCTCTACCGGGCCGAGATGATCGTTGACCCTGACGAGTTCATCGATCTGAAAGGGCCTGTCAGCAAAGATAGTTATCGAGCCTAAGAAATTTTCGATGGTTTCTTTCGCGGCAAGGGCAATTGCAATACCGCCGACGCCGGCGCTTAGGAGAATAGTGCGTATTTTCCATTCGAGTATTCCGTCGGCTATCCATAAAAACGCCATGATAAGAATCGTAACCCGCACTGATTTGCGGATGATAGGAACGAGCATATCGTCGAGTTTTGTTTTGGATTTGCTTGTCCAGTTGAGAAGGTAAAACTCGATGATATCGACCATCCTGTAAATGGCGTAAGTTACGGCTATAGCGAAAACAGCCGCGCTTATCTTGGTCCAGTATTCGCCGATAGCCGGATCTATGCCGATACTTTCCGGCTGACCTTCTTTTGCGAAGACAAGAAAAGTTTCACATATCGAAAAGCCTATCGCGAATGTCACCACCATAGCCGGCTTTGCAATAGAATCGAGAAACAGGCTGACGACATTTTTGCCGCGGGCCTGCTCTCTTCGTCTTGCCGCTGCACCAATAACGAACTGAACGATTTTCCCAGCCGCCAGTGCCAAAATGATAATCACAAGAATCGCGACAAACCGCCAAAGTTCATTTCCATCCAAAATTTCCATATTTATGATACCTGCCATAATGTTAAATTGCTCCAAAAGTTAATAAACGGTACTTAAGCTTACCCTTATACCCAATCTACCGCTGTTTTTTCAAGGGAATTTCTAAATTAGTGGAGTCTTGAGCAGATATATAAGAGCCAATAATTTATAAATGTGGTTATTTTTGGCGGCATCAGCCGTAAACTTATAAGTAAGGACAGGCAAATGTCCAAACATTTGTCATTATTTAAGTTCAACCGACCAGTAGGCATGGTCGAGAAACTGTTTCCAGCTTTTGTAGCGGGCATGGCCCAAATGAATGTGTAGCAACGGATTGTGCCTTGGCTTGGCAGGTCTGGTGATTAACCGCATACCGGCCTGTTTGGGCGTCCGCCCCCCTTTTTTAGCGTTACAGTTGACGCAGGCACAAACGATATTTTCCCAAGAAGCCTCGCCGCCCATGCTCCGAGGCACAATGTGGTCAAGACTTAATTCGGACGTGGAAAATTTATTGCCGCAGTACTGACAATGATTTTTATCTCTGGCAAAGATATTTCGGCGGTTGAATTTCACGCCATTTTTCGGAAGCCGCTCATAAGAAAGCAATCTTATTATGCGAGGAACGGCAACATGAAAGTTTACGGTTGCGACCCAGTCGTGGTCATCCGGCTCGAACTGGCGCTTTAGGCGGCTAAGCTCGCACCAGTTGCCAAAATCATAATTGGCATAGGAGCCGTCCTCGACATTTATAACCTCGGCGATTTGACGAAAAAGCAGGGAAAAGGCGCGTCGCGCGCCAACAATACGCACGGCCATGTAATGTTTGTTAAGTACCAGAACATTACAGTCCAGCCCAGAAGATAATTGTGACATAAACATAAAAGAACGTCATACCTTATCTATCGCATCGAATAGATAACAAAATTATCCTCTTTTTGCAAGCAAAAAGCACCCGAAAGCCATTAGACAAAAATAGGCAAAAAATGTTGGATATGGTTAGAGTTTTGACTTTAGGGAGGAAATACCGTAAACACCGAAGTACCGCTAAAAATCCACACCATTCCCCCCCCACATTAGCTCTACCCACTGCGGAAGAATAAAAAACATCAGATGAGCCTGTTGCACAATGATTTTCGAATCCAACCATTGGATTTGACGGCTATCCAGGACAGACGGCTCAATTCTCTGTTTCCCAGACACCTTTTCTTAACTTTTTATATGTAATCATGGTTTTGCC
>JAQURJ010000085.1 GCA_028715705.1 Phycisphaerae bacterium
GAGTGTGAAAGAAGGCGGCTGGCGGTTTTTCTGCATGATGAAATAGGCCAGAGACTGGCTTTGGCGAAGTTAAATTTGCAGTCTATATGTGCTGGTCACAAGAGCGAAGATGAGTTCACAAAGGTGTTTTCCATGCTTGATGAGACAATCGAAAAGGCTAATACACTTGTTTTTGAGTGTGGCAGCAGCGTTTTATACGAGTTAGGGCTTGATATTGCAGTCGAACAGTGGCTTGGCGAAGAACTAAAGGATAAATACGGTATAGACTATGAATATGTCAGTTCCGCAAAGCTGAAGCTGGATCGTGAAACGAGGGTGATACTGTTTCGTTCCATCAGAGAGATACTGGTCAATGTGATAAAACACGCCGCTGCAGGCAGAGTAAAAGTTCAGATAGAAAAAAAACCTGGGTTTGTAGAAGTCAATATTGAAGATGATGGAGACGGTTTCGATATAAGCGGTTTCGGACTGAATCAGGGTGAGAGGCACAAGGGGGGCTTTGGCCTTTTCAGTATAAGAGAACAGTTCGAGTATTTAGGCGGGAAATTTGATATTGAATCCCGGCTGAAGATGGGGACAAAGGTGTGTATGACTTTACCCATAGCGAATCAGAATAATGCGGAGACACAAAAATGAAAATACTTATAGCTGATGATTATGGCGTTGTCCGGGAAGGGCTGAAGGCGCTTATCGAAAAAGAGGAAGGGCTGGATGTTATAGGTGAAGCTGAAAACGGACGTCAGGCGGTAGAACTTGCTCGAAAATTATTGCCGGATATCATCATTATGGATATAACCATGCCTGACTTGAACGGCATCGAGGCTGCGGAAATCATTTTGAAAGCCAACCCGCAGGTGAAAATAATAGCTCTTTCCATGCACGCTAACAAGCGGTTTGTAGATGAAATGCTTCGTGCCGGTGCACTTGGATATGTACTTAAAACATATCTTTTCGATGAGCTTTTGCGAGCTATACATGCAGTTTCGGAAAACCGTCATTATCTAAGTCCGCAGATAACCAACGTATTAGTCGAGAATTATACCACAAGCTCGAATCGGCCCGGTCCTATTGACGACCTCAATGAAAGAGAGACTTGCATACTGCAGCTTCTTGCTGAAGGGCAATCCACCAAAGCCATAGCTTTCCAGCTTGATATCAGTCCCAAAACGGTCGATGCCTGCCGCCGTCAGATAATGGACAAGCTGAACCTGCACAGCGTAGCGGAGCTTACCAAATATGCGATCAGGCATGGGCTGACCACACTTGAGTCTTAAAATTTCCCCAAAAAAGAAAAATCTTGCGGTATAACAAGGAAAAACCTTGCATTAGCACCGTGTTTTTGCTTGTAATATAATAGCGATTTACTTTGATTACCTATAGGGAAATTGCCGATGATACACTTGACGATTATTATTTGGGAACAGAAGATCGGAGCGAAGGTATGAGTATTAAAGTACTGCTTATTGATGACCACGAATTGTTCTGCGAATCGATAGGCCAAATGCTTGCTGGTGAAGTGGGGATCGAGGTTGTTGGAATGGGCCATGACGGAAGAATGGCAATAGAACTGACCAATCAGCTAAAGCCAGATATTATTCTTATGGATATTTCCATGCCGCACCTCAATGGTATTGAGGCTACAAGAATAATTACGGGGCAATTTGAATCGGTCAAGGTGATTGCATTATCCACTTCTACCGATAAGCGCTCTGTTCGTGAAATGCTAATAGCCGGAGCAAAGGGTTATGTACCCAAAACAAGCACTTTTAAGGAACTTAAAAATGCCGTTATGTCGGTTGCTTCAGGACAAATGTATCTTAGCAGCCGTATCAGCGAGATAGTTGTTGATGGATATGTGAATAAATTAGCTCAAAAAGATGATTCGGCGTATTCGGTTCTTACCGCGAGGGAGCGCGAGGTACTGCAACTGATAGCCGAAGGACTTTCCACAAAAGCAGCGGCCAAAGAACTCCACGTCAGCCCTAAGACCATCGAATGGCACCGCTGTCAGATTATGCGAAAACTTGGGATACAGAGCGTTGCGGAAATGGTCAAATACGCGATTAACGAAGGCCTGATCTGCGTTGGGGTCTGACCATATCTGTGCCATAGCCTCCAAATAGCACAAGGCTTATTCAAATCACGAAACCAGCAAAAGGCTGGTTACGCGTTTTTCTGTAATGGGCGATAAAATATAGCGAATGGTATAACTTTTAGAGGTTTTTATGATAGAAGCGGCATTGAAACCCAAGCCCGGGGATATGTTGCAAAAATCTATGCGGATATTGCTTATCGAGGATAATCTTGGTGATCAACGTCTTATCGAAGAAATTCTAAATGAAAGTTCAGGCCAGTCTGATCTGCATTGGGCGTCAACGCTTGAGGATGGAATAGAAGCGGTAAAAAAGGACGATTATGATCTGATCCTTCTTGATTTGAACCTCCCCGACAGCGACGGAATCAAAACATTTCAAAGAATATATGATGCTGCGCCAATGATGCCAATAGTGGTTTTGACCGGTACGGATGACGAGAAGGTCGGCACCAAAGCGTTAGCACTTGGTGCGCAGGATTATCTTATCAAAGGCAGAGTTGACAGTTACAGCCTGGGCAAATCAGTTCGCTTTGCGGTCGAAAGAAGACTGGCTGCTGAAAAGATCGAAAGGTATCAGGCAAAAGTCGCAAGAAGCGAATTGTTCGCCTCACTTGGAACCATAAGCGCAGCTATGGTGCATGAGTTGAGCCAGCCGGTAACCGTGATAAATCTTGGGATAGAGAATGTCGTCCACATTCTTAAAGAGTCGCAATGTCACCCTGAGGCCGTCAGCCAGCTTGAAGACTCACTGCGAAGCGTACATCAAGTCAATGAGATCATCAATAAATTCAGGAAGTTTGGAAGAAACACACTTGAAAAAAGAGTCGATGAGGTGAACTTTCAGGATGCTGCAGATAAGATAATAAAGTTTCTAAATCCCAGTATGCGACAGGCCCGCATGGAAGTTACGGCGGAATTGTCGGATATGCCGCCGGTAAGGTGCGGCAGAGATGACATCGAACAAATGTTTTTGATGCTGATACAGAACAGCATCCAGGCAGTCGGAGGGAAAAAGGGTTGCAAACTTGTTATTAGCGGCACTTTTGATGGCACGGATGTCGATTTGCTTTTTTCAGACAACTGCGGCGGGATAAGCATGGAGGATCAGAAAAAAATATTTCAGCCGTTTTTTACCACTAAACTGGTAAGCGGCGGTACAGGGCTTGGGCTTAGTATTGTCCAGCAGATAGTATCAAAATATGACGGCTCGATCCGTGTTTCCAGTACCGATGGGCACGGTACGAACTTTTTTGTAACGTTATCAGTGGATGCTGAAGGAGGTGGCAAAAATGAATGAAGCGAAAGAGAGAATATTTGTCATTGATGATGAACCTGAGGTATTAAAGTCAATAGAAGCGACCCTTTGTTCATTTGGATATGAGATAGATTGTTTTGATGACCCGCAGCAGCTTTTTGAAATGCTTAAAGAAAGAGTTTGCGATTTGCTTATCGTCGATGTGAATATGCCTCAAATAAATGGGTTTGATCTGGTCGAAAAAATTCGCAAGGAATTTCCCTTACTTGGGATAATCATGGTAACCGCCTACGGCGATATCCCAATGGCGATAAGGGCTATGCGTAAGGGCGCGGTCAATTTCCTCGAAAAGCCGCTGCATAGAGAACAATTCGCCAATGCCGTTCAGGATGCGCTTCAGCAGAAGCGCAGCATTGCCACAACAGACGGCGGCACTTTGACCGCTGTGCAAGAAAAGATACTCGATATGATAGTTGATGGCAAATCCAACAAACAGATCGCCGTTATCATGCATCGTTCGGTCCGAACCATAGAATGGCATCGCAATAATATCATGCGAAAACTCAATGCCAATAATGTGGTTGACCTTATCAAGGCCGCAGTCGGAGCAGTTCAATCATAACTAAAAGTATCTAAGCCATAGATAGATAGTGCAGATTATCATCGACTGCGTCATGAAGAAAACACCATAACGGCTGAAACGCATAAAGCTTATCGGATATTTGTTTCTTTCGCAGATATGTGACATAACAACATTAGCCGACGCCCCGATCAATGTTCCGTTCCCGCCCAGACATGCCCCAAGAGCAAGCGCCCACCACATCGGCTGAGCGATGGTGGTTTGTATAGCAGCAGGGTCACTGACACCCGCGGCTGCGGCTATGGATGGGATAAGGTATTTGATCATCGGTACCATAGTTATCACAAAAGGAATATTATCCAGAACAGCCGAGAAGATCGCGCTTCCCCACAATATTACTATGCACATCAAAAGCAGGTTATTTCCGCCGAGATAAAACATACCTTTTGCCAGCATGAGCAAAATGCCGTTTTGTTCAAGCGCCGCGATCATCATAAACAGGCCGATGAAAAAGAAGATAACACCCCATTCAACTTTAAGCAGGGCGTTGTCAACCTTTGTTTTGCACAGGATTATAAGAATCATACTGCCGCCGAGAGCTATTATACCCGGCTCAAGACCAATGAAAGAATGCAGGAAAAAAGCGATAAGTATAAACCCGATTATGATAAGAGCCTTTATCATGTTATCTTTGTCGACTATGGCAAGGTGTGGAATTGATTCTGTGACGCGGTTTTTTATCTCGGCGGGGACGCGCCACTGTTTTTTGAACATAAACCACGCCGATAGACACATAACCCCCATAATAACGGCGCAAACAGGACCAAGATGGATAAGGAACTGGTTGAAGGATAGATTCGCCTGTGAACCTATAACGATGTTTGGCGGGTCTCCGATAAGGGTACTTGTCCCCCCTATGTTGGATGCGATCACCTCCATGATAACAATCGGAACAGGGGATATTTCAAGTATCTGGGCAATGAGTATCGTTACAGGGACGAGCAGGATGATCGTGGTGACATTATCGAGTACCGCTGAAAAAAAAGCGGTAAGAAGCAGAAGCGAGATCATTATCAAAATAGGGTTGCCGCCGGTTTTTTTCGCTATGCTGGTCGCAACCCATTCAAAAAAGCCTGTTTTGGCAAGGATGGATACCGCTGTCATCATTCCGACAAGAAGGAATATCACATTCAGATCGATAGCCGCAACGGCATTTTCAAATGTCACCAGGTGAAGCGCAATCATCAGCGATGCCCCGATAACAGCGATAATAGTCTTGTTTATTTTTTCGGTAGCGATAATAACATAAACGGCTATAAAGATTGCGGCAGTAAGGATTGCGCTCATGAATTGACCTTAGAAAAACAGTATTTTGTCTATGATAGAAAAGCGGTCAACGATGCCAACCAGTTTGCCTTCGCTGACAACAAAAAGTTTGAGTTTATTTTTAACGGTCATCTCAAAGATTATCTCCATCAGGGTCGCATCCTTGGGTATAGTATTCATCTCTTTGTTGTATATGTCTTTGACCTTCAGGTCTTTTTTATATTTGAAGTACTTCTCGAAGGGGTCGAGATTTTTCATAAACGAGATGGTCTGTAATTGATTGAAGAAATCAGGTATTCCATAGTTGAAGATATCCATGCAGGATATTTCCCCATAAAATTTATTATCGTCATCGAGAACCGGCAGAATGTCGAGCCGGTTAAGGTGCATTACTCTGGCGACGTGTTCGATGGAATCATCAAGTCTTGCCCATTTTTCAACGGGGCGCATTATATCCCTCGCGCAGACCAGCGGCGTAGCTCGGCGGACAGAGCTTTTGAGAATTTCGGCAATATCTCTGACCGTCAAAGATTGTTCACTTATCTTCGCGATGTTTTCGGGATTATTCAGAAATCTTATTAGAGAAGCCATCGCCTGAAGGATAAGATAGGGCTTGTTTGTCGGCGATATCATAAGGCAGATAACGTGACAATCTTTGCCATCAAGACTGTGCCAGTCTATACCTTCTTTGCTGATTGATATCACGACTGAAAGGTCTTTGTATCCGTTTATTCGCGTATGCGGGATCGCTATTGCATTGCCAAGACCTGTTGTCTGAATGTTTTCCCGTTCGATCACCGCTTTATATAACTCGATATTGGTGTAATTTTCGGGGAAGTAATTGCTGTCAAACTCATATAATTTGTTTACAAGGCGACGGATAGTATCTTCCTTGCTGTGTGTCTCGATATCTGTGATTATCAGTTCAGGCTTTATATACTGGCTTACGTTTATCATAAATTGTGATTTCCTGTCCGACTATTTTCTGTTGTCGATACTTTTGATAAGGTCAACGGCTTTGCTCGGCTCGGCTGTTGAGAGCAGCGACTTTTTGAATGTCTCGTCAAGCATCGCCTTATTCAACGCCGCCAATATTTTGAGATACGCGTTGACTTGCGTGCCGTGCGGCGTGCCTATTAGAAATATCAGTTTGACAGGTTTTGAATCCATAGCCCCGAAATCTACACCTTCTTTGCATCTGGCAAACGCAAATACCATGTTATTTACCGCTGTGCTTCTGGCGTGAGGAAAGGCTATTTCGTTGCCGACCGCGGTTGGTGACAGGGCTTCACGTTCGAGAGCGTCATTTGAAAATTTGCGCCAGTCGCTTATGTCCTCGCTTGTTCTGAACAATAGTGACATCTGTTTTATGGCATCATTCTTGTCAGTGGCTTTGATATTGAGCATTACGCGGTCAATACGCGCCAGATCGGCGAATTTTGGTTCAAACGCACTGTCCAGCAGATGTGCGGCGCCGGCTCCGAGCATTTTTATCTTCTGGAACGGAAGAGTGCAGATAAAGCCTTTATCGTTGGAATTTCTCGAAGTAAGTACGGAGTCTGTTTCCATCATATCCATAAGCTGTTGCGCTTCATTATCTTTGATAATCGCGATAAATGCTTTGTCATATTTATTTGTGATCTGACCACGATGAAATGTCACACCGGCCTGATTGCCAATGAGCTGTGAACCGATATTACTGTGTTCGATGATGGTCTTATCTGTAATACCGTAGCTTTCGACGATGTGCGAGAGGGCATCAAGATATCCTCTGTTGTTATGCATTACGATTATAAGCATATATTTTGCCCTTTTAAATATTTTGTTTTATTTTTTAAGTTATTTGCAGGGTTTTGCCCATCAAAAATATAATTAAATTACAGATTAATGTCTTTTTTTACAAGTTTTTTCAAATCAATCTTGCTGACCGGACAAGACGTATTTTTAAGAAAAATCTTGAAATAGGCACATCTTATGATAGAATAATTACACTTTTGGGATTAAACTTAACAAGTGTTCCGTCTGTTCGCTGAAGCATGGTGAAAAGTTATTTTGAGGTTCGGAATGCCGGAGGAGGTCAGAGTTTCTATGATAATCCATAAGTTGCGTCAATATCGGACTTTATATGAAAAGTCATACTTTTTTGTGCCCCAAGATTGCCCCGCATTCATAACGATAAGATAAAAAAACAGGCTTAGGAAATGAGTTCAGGCGTGCATGGAAGCACAGCCGAGGGGGACAGAGTCTGCCCTGAACGCCAAAATTATGGAAAAATAAGCAAATTTATAATATTTTAAGAAAAACTTAACGGCATTTATGACGAATTAAGGGATGTGTAAAAGGATTTTTGAATGGATGTGGCTATAGACAAGGAACAAAATGCTAAAACTTCGCAGCATCTGCGATTTGGCGAGATGCTGGTAGGTAAAGGGCTTATCAGCCGCAGGGAACTGACTGAAGCTCTCAATGAGCAGCGGACTGGCGGTGGAAGGCTCGGCGAGGTACTGCTGCGCCTAAATATGCTCAACACCGATGATGTTACCGATGCGCTTGCCGAACATCTTAGTATGGATTGTATTCGCTTCGACGATGCGGCTCGGATAGATATGAACCTTGCCCGGAAGCTTCCTGAAGCGATTGCCAGGAGATATTGTCTGCTTCCGTTCGGAATGATGGACGGCAAAGTGATAGTCGCTATGGCCGATCCGCTCAACGTTGTCGCTATCGATACTGTTTCCCTAAAACTCAAACAGCCCATCAAGGTCGTCATAAGCTCCAAGCAGGAAGTAAACCAGGCTATAGAGCTTGTTTACCACGGCAGTGATATGGAAGAGCAGCGGCTCAGGGATCTGGTGGAGCTGGAGGATTATGAAGACGGAAAGATAGAATCCATTCTCAGCGAAGCCGAACTGGATGCCGGCGATGTCGAGAACGAGGCGTCGGCGGCTCCTGTCGTTCAGTTCGTTGAGCTTCTGATGAGCCAGGCTGTAAAGAGCAGGGCAAGCGATATCCACATCGAACCGCAGGAAAAATCAATGGTGATTCGCATGCGTATCGACGGCGTACTTCGCGATATGGTTCCGCCCACTCGCAAAATGCAGGCTGCGGTCGTTACACGCATAAAGATACTTTCCGAGATGAACATAGCCGAAAAACGTCTCCCGCAGGACGGGCGTTTCAAAATAAGAGTCGCCGGGCGGCAAATCGACGTTCGCGTATCGGTTATCCCGATCATTTACGGCGAAAAGGTGGTGATGAGAATACTGGATACAGCGGCTGTAAATCATAATGTTGACGCGCTTGGTTTTGAGCCGCAGCTTCTGAAAAAATTCAAACAGCAGCTTAGTCAGCCGCACGGAATTATCATTGTTACCGGACCTACCGGAAGCGGAAAAAGCACAACGCTTTATTCGGCCTTAAATTATCTAAAAGACCCGCGAAAGAACATTACCACCGTCGAGGATCCGGTCGAATACCGGCTCGCCGGCATAAATCAGGTACAGATAAAACAGGAGATCGATCTCGATTTTGCGATATGCCTTCGTGCGATACTGCGTCAGGACCCCGATATCGTACTTATCGGTGAAATACGCGACAAGGAAACAATAGATATCGCTATCAAGGCCTCTCTTACCGGCCACCTGGTACTGAGCACATTCCACACCAACGACGCCCCAAGTGCGATAAGCCGAATGGTCTATATGGGCGTCGAGCCGTATCTGCTGGCATCTTCGTTGAACCTTATCATCGCTCAGCGGCTGATACGCAGATTGTGCGAAAAATGCAAAGAACCTGCCGAAGTCACAGAAGACGTAATTGCCCAGCTTCGCCTTCAGCCCGAAGAGGCGCATGATATGAAGCTTTTCAAGCCCAAAGGCTGCAATAAGTGTTCCAATACGGGTTTTCTTGGACGTTTGCCAATATTCGAATTTTTACCGATAGATACCCAGATACGTGAAAAGCTGGTCGAAGGCGTCAGCGAGGCCCAGATACGCACGTTGGCGCGACAGAAGGGCTACGGCGGCCTACTCGAAAGCGGCATTATGAAGATAAAAGCCGGGCTGACCACGCCGGAAGAGGTGCTGGGTGTGACGTTCCTCGAAGATTAACTAAACAACCGGTTTAACCACAGATTAACACGGATTAACGCAGATTAAAAATAAATCAGTGAAAATCTGTGATAATCAGTGGTTAAATGGTTTTGTTGATGATT
>JAQURJ010000086.1 GCA_028715705.1 Phycisphaerae bacterium
ATGCGCGACACCGATGACGAGGTTACGGTTTTTGACCCCAATGATGATACAGGCCCCTATTATGGTTTTGAAACACCGTGCATTTATATTTCTGAAATAGCGCATTCATTTTATGTCGATCCTAATGACCCCAACGCGATTCACCAATCTTATGCTGTCGAACTGCATAGACCTTATAACGAGGATAATGATCCTAACGGCTGGAGGCTGGTTATTCGAAACAGTCCTAACGATGTATCTGTTGACACTGCTGTTAACTGGTCGGGGACAACCGGTTTCCATGTATTTCGCTGGATAGATACGGACCCGTGTACACCTGTGCTTGATGTGCAGTGGTTTGGGCCGAGCCAGGTTTATCCGCAGGACGGGGCCAGCGGGATCGAATCGCCGGTAACATTCCAATGGCCTGTCACAGCTGGAGCGGTTGGTTATTTCATATATTATAGTCCGGATAGATTGCTGGTTGAAAACATGGATTTGTCCGTCCGGCATTCGCCGAGAATACCGACGCGGAATTGGTATGGGCCAGTGACTTTTACAAATGGTCAGATATGTTACTGGAGATATGTGGTTATCTATCCTCCGCCGACGGTACCGAAAGCAAGCAGTGTTTTTACTTTTACAATCGGTACTCCGCCTGTTTCAGATGATGTTAATACAACGAACTTCATTTTTGACGGTTCAAGCGAGATACAACTCCTAAGGCCTGTCGGCAGCGGATATATCACAGCAGACAAATTCGACATGAATAATGTCGATCCAAACTGGTTCACCAATACCAGCATCCACAGTATTCAACGTGACAATGGCAAAGGCAAGCTTCTGCGGCGGTTGTGGCAGTCTTATGATAGTTTTACCACGCTTGGTTATGTCAATGATTACAACGCCGGCGGTTCGGATATACAGGTTCACCCCAGCGAGGGTATTGTAAATATCGGCCAGATCGGACAAACTCTTGTTAAGAGCGGTTACATGAATGATTTGTCAAATGCGGTTGATTTTAATGATGCGGAATTGACTGCACGATTTGACCTTGCCGTTCCAAATTTTCAGCGGATATTTAATTATTTAACAGTTTGGCCGCCAATTGATAAAGTTGCCGACCCCAACGAGACAAGAATAAAAGGGCGGATCAATATAAATACGGCGCCATGGTTTGTAATCTCACAATTGCCATGGGTTAGTGACAAACTTGCGCAGGCTATTGTAGCGTACAGGGACAAGCTCGATCTTAGTATCGCAGATCCCCTTGCCCCGAACTATTATCAGGCTGGTGCGCCCAATGCGAGACAATTGTGGATGCAGGTACCTTATCCGGTACGTGAAGAACCTGGCTTTGCAAGCATTGGCGAATTGATGAATGTTACAAAACTTACGGCGTGTCCGACCTGCGCAGATTATGATATACGCCAGCATGGTATTGATGGTAATGATCTTGTCGGTTTTCCCGATTTGACGCCTTCTGATGGTATATCTGATGATTTTGAAGAGCGGGATGTTGTATTCGCTCGTATCAGCAATCTTGTTACTGTACGCAGCGATATCTTTACGGCATATATTCTTGTCCGTATTGGCACTGATGGGCCGCAAAAAAGAGTTGTGGCAATATTTGACCGCAGCCAGACCAAAAACGCCAATGACCCCGTTCAATTGATAGCCGTTCATCCGGTAAGCGACCCAAGATGACAAGGCGTACCGTGTATTGTGTATTTCGTACTGAGTATTAGTATTTTTTGCGGAAGCGGGCGGTGGGGATGTTCATCAGTCCGCGATATTTGGCGACAGTTCTGCGAGCAAGGTTCTTTATGCCAATTTCCTGGAGTTTTTGCAGGATTTTGTCGTCGCTTAGCGGTTTGGACTTGTCTTCCTGGTCGATTATCTGCTGTAATTTTGCCCTGATAGCTTCCCAGCTATGCGATTGTCCGTTCTCGTCATCCGTACCGCCGCTAAAGAATTTTCGCAGCGGCAAAGCACCCCCTTCGCATTGCACGTATTTGCCGGCAACCGCTCGTGAGACGGTTGCCAGGTGCACGCCGACCTCATCGGCGACGGTCGCCATCGGCAGGGGCTTTAAATATTGCGAGCCCTTATCGAAGAACTCCCGTTGATTTTTTACGATAGAGCGTGACACCCTCAGCAGCGTGTTCTTTCGCTGCTCGATAGCTTCGATTATCCACTGCGCAGAGCGGATGTTTTCACTGAGGAATTTTCTCGTCCGCTCGTTTGTGTCTTTGGCTTTTGCCATATTCTCGTAATCGGAATTGACCCGCAGGCTGGGCAGTGAGGAATCGGCGAGGCGCACGAAATAGTCGTTTTTGGAATCGTCCCATTCGACGATGACGTCAGCGGCAATTGGGTGATTTCGGTCGGAGCCGATCTGCAGGCCGGGCGAGGTGTCGAAGCGGCTCATCCGCTCGACTGCACGACGCACATTTTCGACCGATATGCCAAGTTTTTTGGCGATATCAGGCAGCTTATTTTCAAGAAGCTCAGCCATGTAATCTTTGATGATTTTTTGTTCAAGCTCGAAACCGTCGCTGTTTTGCCGCATCTGGATCAGCAGGCATTCAGCCAAATCCCTTGCACCCACGCCGGATGGTTCGAGGGTCTGCACCAGTTTCATTGCTGTTTTGAGGTTGTCGAAATCAAAATCACTATCTTTATTATGCAGTTGTTCAAGCTGGACGCTTAGATAGCCGCGGCTGTCGATATAGTCAATGATTTTCTCGCCGGCCTTTTTTACAGAATCAGGGGCTTCGATTAACTGCCATTGCTCGAGCAAATACTCATGGAGGGACTGCTGTGGGGCTTCGGTATTTTTTATCGCTTCAAGTTTCAAGTCCTGCTGATCGCTGCTTTTGCGGGGGCGGTAAGTTTCATCTTCATTAAAAAATTCACGGTAATTTTCGTCGAGGCTGTCAAATCTGTCAGGTTCGCTGCCTTCTTCGGAAGGGATATTTTCAGCGGGGGCGGTCGGTTCGTCGATCTCAAGGACGGGGTTGCTGTTTAGTTCCTGCTCTATGCGTTCCTGAAGGGCCAGTATCGGGAGCTGGAGTATCTCCATTGATTGGATCATGTGCGGAGCGAGCTTCATTCGCTGCTCCATTCGCATATGTCCTGTCATTTCCAGCTTCATAAAAACCTAATAAAAAATCAAAATGACAAATTATGGAGTTCCGACAGAGTCGGAACAATTTATATTATTATAGCAGATTTGGCCGAAAAAATTGCGAAATTTTTATTCAAGTTCCTGTCGTGCGATGATGGCGTCTGTCAGTATTTTCGCTCCGGAAAATTCGATTGTGCTGCCTGTGGGCAGGCCGCGGGCAAGGCGGGTTATTTTTACCCCTGTTTGCTTCAAAAGTGAACTTATATATAAAGACGTTCCGTCACCAGCCATATTGGGATTTGTGGCCATGACGATCTCGTTGATGCCGCCTTTTCGCACTCTTTCGATAAGTTTGTCGATGGTCAGGTCGCTTGCCTCGATTCCGTCAAGCGGGGCGATGTGACCGCCGAGTACGTGATAGACCCATTTGCAGACGCCCGTTTTTTCGAGATTGACGATGTCTTTGGGCTGTTCAACAACGCAGACGATGGATTTATTACGGTGTGCATCTGAACATATCTGGCAAATCTCGCCCTCGGAAAGGTTAAAACATTCACAGCATCGCCGGATTTTTATTTTTACGCCCTCGATGGCTTTAGCAAGTTCCATCGCTTCTGAGGTGTCTGCCTTGAGTATGTAAAAGGCAAGCCTTTCGGCGGTTTTTGGGCCGATACCGGGGAGCTTGCCGAATTCTTCGATAAGTTTGTTTAGTGTTTCGGTATAAATTGCGCTCATTGTAAATCCATTTGTTCGTCGTCAAATAAGGTCAATTCGATATTAGTAAGATTAAATGCCGAATGAATTTCGCGAACAATAGGGTCATTCATCACAGCGTCTTTCTTCACACCATTATTTTTGTTTGCAGCAGGTTTTGCGGGTTTGGTTTGTTCTGCCGCTTTCTCACCAAGTTCAAAATTCAGTCGAACGATAACACCGTTACTTGTGAGCATTTTCTCAAATTGCTCTTTGCGGTTTTCGCAGTATTGTTTTGAAACTTCCCCATTTGGCGAAAATCGCAAAGTCAAAACATTGTTCTCAAATCGTATCGGTTCTGCTTGACTAAGGAAAGGCGCACTTGCCTTGCCTACAAATTTAAGGATATCTTGCCAGCTTTTTTTTACATCGTCCAATGATTTGATATTCAAATTGGCAGTATGAGTAATAGATTGTTGTCTTGAGGTTGCTGGTGCAGCAGTTACACGATTAGTTTCTTTTTTTTTTACTTCCCCGTGCGTGCCAGAAAGAAGTGACTCAATATTTACGAAATGTTCCGAGAGAGCGAACCGCAATACAACCGCTTCAAGGAGTGCACGCGCCTTATCAGTGTTGCGGACGTTCCAGCGGAGTTTTTCCAGTACGGAGATATTATAGATTATAGCGGCTATATCGAATTTTTCGCTTATTTGCTGAACCTGCTGCCGCTGTTCGGCGGTCATTATCAACAGGTCGCTTTTGGCGTCAACGCTTTTGGCTACCATCATGTCTCGCATAGCGTCTATCAGGGCATCGACGACCTGCGATTCGT
This sequence comes from Phycisphaerae bacterium, assembly GCA_028715705.1. GTDB lineage: Bacteria > Planctomycetota > Phycisphaerae > Sedimentisphaerales > Anaerobacaceae > JAQURJ01. The sequence continues at coordinate 4,635 of JAQURJ010000086.1, forward strand.
TGAGGCCGCCGGTAATCAGGTCATCGACTGCTGTCAAAGCTGCGCCAGCGTCGGCGTCGGCTATGGCGGAAACGAGGCGATAGACTTTTTCGCTGTCGGGACAGCCGAGGAATTGTTCGAGAAGTTCGAAACTTAGCGGTTCTTCTCCGGTGCTTAAAAGCCGGTCGAGCAGGCTGAGGCCGTCTCTCATCGAACCGTTTGCCATTTTCGCTACGGCAAGAACAAGATTCTCTTCGTATTTTATTTTTTCTTTTTTGAGTATGTCTTTCAGTTGGTCGGCTATTTTGGCAGTGCTTATGCTGGCAAAATCGAATCGCTGGCAGCGGGACTGGATTGTTGCAAGTACCTTGTTTGGTTCGGTTGTGGCGAAGATAAATTTGACATGAGCGGGGGGTTCTTCAAGGATTTTGAGCAGAGCATTGAATGCCGATGTGCTTAACATGTGGACTTCGTCGATGATGTAGATTTTGTGTCTTGACCTTGCGGGTCGATAGATGGCGTTTTCTCGCAGTTTGCGGACTTCTTCTACGCCGTTGTTCGATGCACCGTCGATTTCAATGACATCGATATCTTCTCCGGCGTTTATTGCTATGCAGCCTTGGCACTTGCAGCAGGGTTCGGCTGTCGGTTCATCGGCGGATAGGCAGTTGAGTGCTTTGGCCAGTATCCGTGCCATTGTTGTTTTGCCCACGCCTCGCGTCCCACAAAACAGATACGCATGAGCGACGCGGTTTTGCTTTATGGCGTTTTTGAGAGTGCGCGAAACAGGATCCTGGCCGATGACATCATCGAATGATTGCGAACGATATTTTCTCGCTAGCACAGTGTAAGACATTTTTTATTGATTATTGTAAATTGAAAATTATCAATCAAAACGGTCGGCCGGGTTTACCCAACACAACTGAACATTCCGCTTATGGCTGCTCGGTTCCCCGCCTGACCAGGTTCACGGCATCAGCTTGTCAGGGCCCGGCCGATATTTTTGCTTAATTAACATTACCGGGTCTGGCAAAAGGGGCAATATAACAGATACGATTCTGTCTTTCCAGCAAAACATTTTAATTTGACTTTTTTGACCCTTTGCGGTACTATTCGAGCGTAAATTTTATCAAATTTTCAGGGGAGTTTTATGAAAGCAAGAGTAGAAGATACCTGCACAGCTTGTGGTCTTTGTGTTGATACCTGTCCTGAAGTTTTTGAGATGGGGCCTGATATCGCCAACGTTAAAGTCGATATCGTTCCTGCTGAGTGTGAGGAATCCGCCCAGCAGGCCGCGGACGAATGCCCGGTCGAGGCGATCGTTATCGAATAAAGTTTTAAGTGATTGTGGTCGCGGCTGCGTTTATACTGCTGATTGAAACGCAATTGATGGAGAATAAAATGATCATTGTTACCGGTGGAGCCGGTTTTATTGGTTCGGGCTTAGTCGCCCAGCTTAATCGCAGGGGCCGCGAGGATATTCTCATTGTAGATTGCCTCGGCTGTGACGAAAAATGGAAAAATCTGCGAAAATTACGCTATATAGATTATTTGGAAAAGGATGTCTTTCTTGAAGAAGTAAAACTGGGAATGATACCCATGCCGGTAGAAGCCATTTTCCACATGGGGGCGTGTTCCAGCACGACTGAAAAGGACGCGTCTTTTCTGGCTGTAAATAATTACGAATACACAAAGACCCTTTGCCAGTGGGCGGTCAACCAAGGTATCCAATTCGTATATGCAAGCAGCGCAGCGACTTACGGCGATGGCGAGCAGGGCTTTGCCGATAACGAAAGCCGGCTGGATGAACTTATTCCGCTTAATATGTATGGCTATTCCAAGCAGATGTTTGACCAGTGGGTCAAAAGACAGGGGCTTCTGGATGAGGTCGTGGGGATGAAATTTTTCAATGTCTTTGGCCCCAACGAGTATCACAAAGCCGATATGCAAAGTTTTATTCTCAAAAGTTTCGAGCAGATAAAGGCTTATGGCAAGGTTCGGTTGTTCAAATCGCACCGTCCAGACTACCGTGATGGTGAGCAGGTGCGCGATTTTATTTACATCAAAGACGCGGTAGCGATGGCGCTGTATTTCCTTGAAAATAAAGAGGTTAAGGGTATTTTCAATATCGGGACGGGGAAGGCAAGAAGCTGGAACGATCTTGTTAAGGCAACGTTTGCGGCTATGGGCAAAAAGCCCGTTATCGAATATATCGATATGCCCGAAAGCATCCGCGAGCAGTACCAGTATTTTACACAAGCCGATATTTCAAAGATACTTGGGGCTGGATACAAAGAGCCGATTACATCTTTGGAAGATGCTGTTGACGATTATGTAAAAAACTATCTGGCGAAGAATGAGTACCTCGGTTCTTAGGGAATGGGGTTTAGGGTACTTTCTTTGACAATTAAATACCGGCAGATTTGAGGCAAAGCCTTGTTTTGGTTATTTGAAATTTCGGTTTTCGAGTTTGTCTTTGATTTCGATAGATTACTATGTTCCCTCGAATGTTTCCCTGATGTTTTCGCCGATGGCGAGCTGGACATATTTTTCGATCTGCTCGGCTAATTCATTAAGAGAGGGCAGTTGGAAATCCTCGTAGTGGCCGCGGACGAATTCACCGTTGAGGGCTTTTTTGAAGATTCTGATGCGGATAAGTGACGGCTGATTATTGGTTTGGCTGAAATCGCTATCCTTATGCTCGGTCAGCTCGACCCGCCAGTCCTCGCTGATAAATACCAGGCATTTGCCGGTAAACACAGCCGTGGGAAAATAATCTCTAAGCATTTGCAGTGTGTGCATAATCAAACCTCGATTTTTCCGATTAGCTCACTTATACACTTTACCCCTTTGCGGGTGCAATAGGTTTTTATTCCTTCAATTATCTTTATCGCTGTAGCCGGTTCGATGAAGCTTGCCGTACCGACGGCTACGGCTGTCGCGCCGGCGAGGATGAATTCTATCGCATCCGAAGCCGTCCTTATACCGCCCAGACCCAGAATCGGAACACCGGCATCGCGGGAGGCTTCGCGATAGACCTTGTTGACAAGGTAAACGGCTATGGGTTTTATAGCCGGGCCGGATAACCCGCCCGTGCGGTTGGCCAGAACGGGTTTTTGCTTTTCGATGTCGATTACCATAGCGGTGAAGGTGTTTATCAGGCTAAGGACATCGGCTCCGCCTTCGATAGCTGCAAGAGCCGTTAGGGTGATATCCGTTACGCCCGGCGAAAGTTTTACAATAAGGGTCTTTTTGCCGCAGGCGGTTTTGACCTCGCGGGTGATACGCGTTATTTGCGCCGGGTCCGTACCGAAAGTTATGCCGCCTTTTTTGACATTTGGGCAGCTTATATTTAGTTCAAAACCGGCTATCGCATCGTAACCTGCAAGGGATTTTGTAACCTTGACGTAATCGTCGATGGTATATCCTGCCACGTTTACAAAGACAGGCGTGTTCAGCTTTGACAGCAGGGGGATCTTTTCGGCGATGAATCTTTCCAGCCCGACGTTTGCAAGGCCGATGGCGTTTAGCATCCCCGAATTGGTTTCCACTATACGAGGTGTGGCGTTGCCTTTTCGCGGTTCAGGTGTGACGGATTTGGTGATAAATCCGCCGAGGCTGTCCATATCGAAAAAGTCGGCCAACTCATCGGCATACCCGCACGTCCCCGACGCGGTGAACACCGGGTTCTTTAATTTCAAACCAGCAAAATTTACTGAAATATCTATCATCAAATCCTAAACAAATTCAAAATAAATTTGTGGCTATTCAATCAAAAATGACATTTCGGCTGTTAAAGACAGGCCCGTCTTTGCAGCACATTTTATAAACCTTTGAGTCGTCCTCTTTGCATTCTACCGCGCAGCTTTGGCACAGGTCTATTCCGCAGGCCATCATTCTTTCCATACTCACCTGACAGTCTATATTATGTTCGGCTGCGATCCTGGCGACAGTGGCAAGCATCGCCTCCGGCCCACAGGCGTAGATAATTATTTTTTCCGCAGCTATCGTCATCTGGCTGATCCAGCTTGCGACGCATTCGGTGACAAAGCCTTTGTTTCCGGCTGAGCCGTCGTCAGTAGCAACAACAGAATCAACTCCGCTTTTGGTAAATTGCGGCAGCCACGAACCAACTTTTGGCCCTATCTTTGGCGGCAGGGCGTCATAAGGCAGGTCGGCTTTTGTTTTCGCTCCGGCGAAGGCGATAAGTTCTGTATCGCTTTTTTTCACCTTTATCTCTTTGGCTAGATGTATCAGCGGGCCTGCTCCCACCCCACCGACGGCGAGTATGGCGAATTGTTTTTCCGGTACTATGGCAAAACCGTTTCCCAGCGGGCCGATTACGTCGAGACTATCGCCTTCTTTCAGAGTAGTCATTCGCAATGTGGCAGGGCCAATGGCGCAGTAAAGGAGTTCGACGATTGTTTTATCTTTTTCTACACTGATATCGGAGAAGCTGAACGGTCTGCGGAGCAGTATATTCCGCGTGCAGGAATCACGGAGGTGTTCAGAAATATCATCTTCCGGCGGCAGGGCGACACCGGCCAAATTTATCTGGCAGAACTGGCCGGGAATCGTCTTTGAGAACGCAACCGCTCCAGATCGGA
>JAQURJ010000087.1 GCA_028715705.1 Phycisphaerae bacterium
ACTCACTGCTTTGCCTTGACCAAACTACTTATCCTTTCTATTTCTTACACATTTTATTTTCTTCTGCCACGGCCAATTCCTTGGCTACCAAAATTTCATTTTTTATTATTTCGAGCATATCCTTATTTTCCTGAAGGAACTTTTTAGCATTGTCACGACCCTGACCAAGCCTTGTTGTGCCGTGATTGAACCACGCGCCGCTTTTCTGGATAACATCACACGAAGCGGCAAGGTCAACAATGTCACCCTCATAGCTTATACCGCTGTCGAACATAATATCGAACTCGGCTTCTCTAAAAGGAGGAGCTATTTTATTTTTGACCACTCTGGCCCGAACGTGATTGCCGACGGAGGTATCGCCAGTCTTGATAGTCGCGATACGGCGGATATCCAAGCGAACCGAACTGTAGAACTTCAACGCCCTGCCGCCAGGGGTCGTCTCAGGATTGCCGAACATAACGCCGATCTTCATCCGAATTTGGTTAATAAAGATAAGGGATGTTTTACTTCTGTTTATGATAGCAGTCAGTTTTCGCATCGCCTGACTCATCAGCCGGGCCTGCAAGCCGACATGGCTGTCGCCCATCTCGCCTTCGATCTCCGCTCTCGGTGTAAGAGCCGCTACTGAATCGACAACAATTATATCGACGCTGTTGCTGCGAACGAGCATCTCGGCAATTTCCAGCGCTTGTTCACCGGTATCGGGCTGGCTTACCAAAAGGCTGCTGACATCAACTCCAAGCCGCTTCGCCCACGTCATATCGAGGGCGTGTTCAGCGTCTATGAACGCCGCTACGCCGCCTTTTCGCTGGGCATTGGCTATAACGTGCAGCGCCAGTGTGGTTTTGCCGGAACTTTCCGGCCCATAGAGTTCAGTTATTCTGCCGCGAGGTATTCCGCAGCCGCCAAGAGCGATATCAAGCGACAGCGAGCCGGTGGGAATACCATCCACTTTGACGTGAAGGCTCTCATCCATCTTCATTATCGCGCCCTGACCGTATTGCTTTTCTATCTGGGCTATCACATTCTGCAGCGCAGTGTCCTTCGCCGCCCCTGTCGTTACCGCCGCCATTGTCTTCGACTCCGTTTTCTTCTTTGCCATCTTGCACTCCGTTTAACTCATTTTTGCTTTTTAATCTTTGCTTTTTTATTTTAATACATACTTTGCCAACACATTATAGACGGGGCCGACTTTGGTCAAGGTGCTTTCAAATATCTTCACCTCATCGATCCGTGTCCTTCCAAATTCCATATTCTTATACTCTTCGGCCAGTTCTATTGCCTTACGCCCTGCTTCGTAATTTTTAACCCTTGCCAAGGTCAGATGACCTGTAAATTCTCTTGCCTCCGGCTGATAGCCGAGTTCTGCAAGAGCGGCTTCGAGTTCATTTTGCAATTTTCCAAGAACTCCACTTTCATTTTTTACTCCCACCCACAGCACCCTCGCGGATTTTCCGCCGAATGTCCCCACTTTTTCAACATCTAACTCGAACTGCTCATACCTGCCGCAGACATTTTCAACTACGCGACAAATATTGACACAATTCTGATCTTTCACGTAGCCTATGAACTTGAGCGTTAGGTGCAAATTCTGCGGTTCGACCCACTTGATGTCTTTTTTATCAACATCAAGCTTTTTACGAAAGTCATCCTGAAAGCATTTTATCTGCTCTAAAACGGACTCCTTGAAATCTATCGCAATAAATACACGCATCAGAACTGCGTCGCCTTTCTCAGCTTTTCAAGCCGCCGCTCGATATCGCCGTTATTGATTTTTTGCAGACCCTTCAGTGAAAAATCACTTATGGTAAACGACGCTGCCACCGTACCATAAGCGATGGCTTTCTTCAAAGTGGCGAAATCCGCCTTGCCGGTCTTTGCCATATAGCCCATCATCCCACCGGCGAAACTGTCACCGGCTCCGGTTGGATCTTTTATCTGCGTCGCGGGATACGCCAGCAGGACAAATACATCGCCCTGACTGTCGCACATTATCGAACCCGATTCGCCTTTTTTTATAATAACTACTCGCGGCCCTAATCCTATTATCGTCTTCGCACTGAGGATGAGGTTGTTTTCGCCGCTAAGCTGGCGAGCCTCGTCTTCGTTCAATACCAGACAATCTATTTTCTTCAGCAGTGCCCGCAAGTCGTCCGGTGTATTCTCTATCCAAAGGTTCATAGTATCAGCCGCTACGAATATCGGCCTGGCAATCTGCTCCAATAGCTGTATTTGCAGTTTCGGAGCGGTGTTGGCAAGGAACACGAACCGGCTATTACGGAACTTTTCCGGCACTACCGGCGGCTTTTCCGAAAGGACATTAAGTTCGACCTGATCGGTTATCGCCTCGTTCATTGAATTGTAATATGAACCCTTCCAGCGGAAAGTCCTGCTCATATCCCGAACTTCCAGGCCGGACAGGTCAACCTTGCGTCCCTCGAATGTATCCTTTAGGTCAAACGGGCAATCCCCTCCGACAACACCCACAAACCGCACCGGGGCGAAGAAACTTGCCGCCATACTAAAATATACAGCCGACCCGCCAAGACAATTCTCGCTTACCCCGTAAGGTGTCGTAACTGTATCAATTCCTATCGAACCGGTAACAAGCAGAGGCATCTCAACTCTCCGAAAAATTTTTCACAGTATTATCTATTCGTTTAATTGTCCTATCCATCCCGAGCATTTCGATGGATACGAATATCGGCGGGCTTACGGTCGTTCCGCACATAGCCACTCGAAGCGGCTGAGCGACTTTACCCAGACCAACGCCCTTTTGCTCGGCCAGACCTCGCAGCAATTTTTCAAGCTCTTCTTCTGTAACTTGCGGCATAGAGGTTAACATCGGCTTTAGCTCTTTGAGCATAGCAATACCTTCGCCGTCGTTTTTAAGCAGAACCTTCTTTATAGCCTTTTCATCAAATTCTATTTGGTCATCTTCTACAAACAAAAATCTGCTTTTTCTGTCTATATCCTCAAGCGTCCGTGCGCCGTGATTTGCTTCGATCAATTTTTTCAATGTCACCTCGTCGGCTTTCGCCACAGGCGAACCGACCACTTCCATATATTTGCGCAAATGTCCGGCTAACGTATCGGCATCAAGCATTTTGATATGTTCGGTATTGAACGCGACCAGCTTGGCCCTGTCGAACAGGCTGTTGGTCTTATTAAGACGAGTAATATCGAAACTCTCTATCAGTTCGTTGATAGTCATAACTTCGCGGCTATCATTTGGACTCCAGCCCAGCCGTGCGAGAAAATTCACCATCGCCTCCGGTACATATCCGCTGGCCAAAAAATCCACCACATTTATCTCCGGCAGCTTAATTCCCAACGCATCCGCCATAGCCGTAATCGCAGGGCCGTCCGGCGAGCTCTTACCGCCGAGAAAATCTTCCATTTCACTGACACCGATGCCGCCGGCCTGAGCAAGCTTTTCCTTATCAATGTCACCAGCTGCTGCGATGGCCTCAATAAGACTTTTTGCCCGCTGACGTTTGGATAATTTTCCGCCGCCCTCGCTGACTGTAACGGACATGTGGGCATACTGCGGAATCTTAAAGCCAAGTGCCCGCTGCAATGCCTGATGCCCCGGCGTATTCATTAAATGCTCCTGCCCGCGGATAACATGCGTAACTTCCATCAGTTCGTCATCGACCACACATGCGAAATGATACGTCGGAAATCCGTCGCTTTTCTGAATGATAAAATCGCCAAGATCTGCGGCTGCAAATGTCACCTCGCCCCTTACGACATCCTTCACCGTTATCGATTCATCCGGCATGGCGAAGCGAACCGTAATTTGCCGCCCCTCGGCTCTGGCTTTTTTTACATCGGATTCCTCAGGGAAAACCTGCGGCCTGGCGTATGTAACATTGCTCTTTTGGACAATCGCCTTTTGCCGCATCGCATCAAGCTCTTCGGGCGTGTCGAAACAATAATAGGCCTTGCCCTCTTCGACCAACTTTTTAGTGTATTTGCCGTAAATATCCAGCCGCTCGCTTTGCAGATATGGCCCGTTCGGCCCTCCGACCTCGGGTCCCTCGTCCCACTCAAGTCCGAGCCATCTCAAATCATCCATCACCTGCCTTGCAGCGGTCGGCGTGTTCCGCTTCATATCGGTATCCTCTATCCGCAGGAGGAACACCCCGCCGCAATGACGGGCGAACAACCAGTTGAACAACGCCGTCCTCGCCCCTCCGACGTGCAGATACCCCGTCGGCGATGGCGCAAATCGTGTAATTACTTCTCGAGACATACTTTTCCGTTTTTAACGCTAAAACCAGTGAAAAACGCTAAATTACGCCACAAAACGGCCATTGTCAAGCACGGATTGCCCATTCCAACAATTGTGTTGCCGCTAAACAGCTTTTTTAATAAAATGGCTCAAAAATCACACCGGAACGATATGAAAATAATCGAAGAGGACTCGCTTCAGTTAGTTGTCAAACATAAGCTTCCTTGGTATCTGGATATGTTCCTATATCCGGCAAATGGGGCAGGCCTGACTTTCATAGTTATCACCATCCTTTTTCCACCTCTTTTAGACTTTTTCGCAAGACCGATGATGCGAATGAGCAGTTACATGGGTATCATTATATTATTGGTTTATATCCTCTTTGGAGGCTATGTTATATGGTATCTTTTGGAATGTATAACGGATAGTTCCAAAGGCAATTGGCGAGCGCCGGAAGTCTTTATGAATGACCCGCCCCAGAAAGGCGAACTCGTTATGCAGTACATAACCCTTGCCGCTGCATTTGCTGTCTGTTTCTGGCCGGCAGCGGTTTATTACGGATTAAAAATAAGCGAAAAAATTGCTCGCGGTGAAGCTGAACAGGCTGGATGGATTTTATGGTTATTGATGCTGCCAGGACTATACCTGTTCCCTATGACATTTCTGGCGGTAACTCTTTTCGATTCTTTCGATGGCCTCAATCCCATTACCATAATAAAGTCTATTTGGCGCACTTTCCGGCACTATACCGCACTGGCAGTTTTTTTAACTGTCTTTTCAACCCTCGCTTTTCTGCTCATTTCCCTCTTTCCAGGTGGTGTACTCTGGGGCCTGCTAAAAAATGCTTTATACATTTACTTCGCAATGGTTTATTGCCACATTACCGGCTGGTTTTACTGGCGGCATAAACACGACCTGGATTGGTGATCAGTTTTCAGTGCGTACCTTCACGCTATTGGCATGGGCTGTCAAACCTTCGGTCTCAGCCAATTTGACGATATCGGCTGCTGCCGTTTGAAGTTTATCTTTGTCATAGCAGATAATGCTCGTCGATTTGACAAAATCATTGCTGGATAACGCACTGAAAAACTTCGCACTCCTGCCGGTCGGCAAAGTGTGACTTGGCCCGGCCCAGTAATCGCCCACGGCCACCGGGCTGAAATCGCCAACAAAAATAGCCCCTGCGTTTTTGATTTTCGCGGCAACTTCGTTGCTTTCCGCTCCGCACTGTATCTGCAAATGCTCAGCGGCAAAATCATTGGCTAGCAAAATAGCTTTATTGAAATCTGATACGACAATTATCGCACCATATTGTTGAAGTGATTTAGCCGCATCTTCGCTTCGGCTAAGAACTGAAAGCTGTTTTTCCAGTTCCTTTATTACATCATCGGCTATTCTTTGCGAATCGGTGATAAGTATCGCGCTGCTGTCGGCTGCGTGTTCGGCCTGACTTAGCATATCGGCTGCCGCAAAAGCCGGATTGGCTTTGTCGTTTGCCAGTATCAACACCTCGCTTGGCCCAGCGATCGAATCGATATCTACCAAGCCGAATACCTCGCGTTTAGCCAACTGCCCCCAAAGATTTCCCGGCCCGACTATCTTCTGCACCTTCTTTATAGTCTGTGTCCCCCACGCCAATGCCGCAACAGCTTGTGCCCCGCCGATACGATAGACCTCGCTTATCCCCAATTCATAGCAAACCGCCAGTATCACAGGGTGAATACTTCCATTGTACCGCGGCCCGGAAATAACCGCTATTTCCTTTACCCCAGCTACTATCGCCGGAACCGCTGTCATTATCACCGTAGAAGGCAAAGGCGCAGCCGCACCCGGCACACATATCCCAACCCGCTCGATCAGTGTATATCTGATGCCTGCGGATGGGTCTGTTATTTCGTTTCTGCCGACGAAAACGCGGGACTGATACCTTTTTACATTTTCTATCGCCTTTTGTAAAGAGCCGAGCAAACCTCTGTTGAGCTGATCGTGGGCTGCACGCAATTGTTCAACCGGAATACGAAACTGTTCCGACTTCAGTGTTACCTTGTCAAATTTCGCCGTAAACTCGGCCACAGCCGCATCCCCGCGGGCCGCCACCTCTCTTACTATATCACGAACCGCGTTTATCTTATCCGCGGAATTGCGAATCACCCCATCGATACTGATCTTTTCTTTCAACGCTGCGATTTTTTCATCAAATGCATCCTGTCCTTCAATTATCATGATTTTTCGTAATTCGCTGCCCATAAACCCATCACTCAAAATTGCCATAACCATATTGCACTACCGCTCGCTGAAGCAGCATATATTTTTCTCCCTCAAACTCTGTCACTATTCCGGCAATATTAAACCGCAGCCGCTCCGGCTGGCTGGCTTCCTTTTTTATCGCCCGCTCAAGAGCCTCACACGGCAGCAACTGTACCGACCATTCCCTTGAATTCCACCCAAGCCCGTCAACAAAAAACCGCCAATTCCCCGCACTATCCTTTTCTATCAGTCCGAACTGATCGGCAAGCATAAAATCGTTTTTCAGCTTCAAACTCTCTCTGACTTGCTGCGGCCTGATGACTTTTCGTTTTTTCATTTTCGCAAGAATCTCATCCGGCATCGCCAATGGATCGTTAGGCTCATTTACAACAGGTTTCACCTGTTCATCCTGCGGTTGATTCGGCTCATTGGCATCCTGAACAGACGATTTGCTCAGCAGTAGGAAATATACCGGAAAAACATAATTTTTATTTTCAAATCGGCTTATCTGCCCCCATATTTTATAATCTTTTTCATCGCTTCCATTCACATCGGCAACAATCTTTTCCAGGGTTGAACTGGCCAGTATCTGCACCTTTTGGCCCGCTTTGACCGAACCCTGTGGGCTTATCAGGTCGGAATCGAATTTAAAGTACCACACATCATTGCTGTCTTTAACAGCTGTACCGTTCGTTCCCGAAAATACAAAACCATCCGGCAGCGGCATCGTTACAGGCGCAAGCGGTCTTAATCGCTGCTGACCGGCGCAAGCCCCGGCAATTATCAAAACTAAAACCAATATTTTACTAATGGTATTTTTCATTTTAATCGTTCAATCAAATCTTCCGGCTTTTCGACCATCTCGATATATTTTCTGCTCTCAGGCTGCTCGCCGGCCACCACTTCCACAAGCGGCTTCCAGAATTCGCCCACCAGTATAATCGGTTTTTCCGCTGTCGAAAAGCCTTTGTTTTTAAGCTCCCACACTTTCGCCAGCTCCAAAAGCGTGCCCGTGCCGCCAGCCAGCACAATATATCCACTCCCCAACTCTATAAGTTTATCCAGTCGTTCGTCCAGCGAATTTGTAACTATAACATCGTCAATATACTCATTGGCCTTCGATTTCCACACTGAACACGTTACTCCTATCGTCCTGCCGCCGGCATCTTTGGCCCCTTTTGCGGTTGCCAGCATAGTTCCGCCGTATCCGCCATTGGCAACAGCAAACCCCTCTTTCGCCACCGCCTTGCCTACGCGATAAGCAATATCAAAACTACCAGAACCAGTCTCTGCCCCGTTACTGCCAAAAACAGTGATTACCTTTTCGCTTTCAAACATTGGCCTTTGCCTTGGTATAATTTAAAAGCCCGCCGTTCAGCAAAATCTCTCTATCCCGAGCCGATATATTCAGCTTGCCTGTAAACTCAAAACCGCTTGTCTTATCTTTAATTACCACCTCATCGGCTGTTCTTACCGCTTCGACAAGGTCGTCAATAACAAGGTTATCGTCCAGATGAATCTTGTTATAATCGCCTGCATTGACCAACTCTACCGGCACAATGCAGAAGTTTATAAGATTGGCCTTATGTATCCGCTCGATATTCTTTGCCAAAACTACTCGAACGCCAAGATACATCGGGCACAAAGCCGCGTGCTCCCTGCTCGAACCCTGCCCGTAACTTTCACCGGCCACAATCACTCCGCCGATACCCTTCTTCTTTAACTCCAGTCCGCGTTCGGCAAAAGTCGGCTTGCCTTCTTCGTTAAAACAGTTAAACACAACCTTGGCGTATTGCGGCACATTGCTTCGCAGCTTCAAAAACGCCCCAGCTGGCATTATATGGTCGGTCGTTATCTTGTCGCCGCATTTCAGCAGCACCTTGCCGATAAGTTTATCCGGCAGAGGTTTCGGTGCTTCCGGCACAACTATCGTCGGCCCTCGCAGAACCTCGATTTTCCCCCGCTCTTTGTCACTGACCGGTTTTTCTATCATGCTGTCGTCGATATGAAATTTATTCGGCATACCAATTTTGGGATACTCAATTTCTAAATCCCGTGGATCGACAATTTCCCCTTTCAACGCCGCAGCGACAGCCGTCTCAGGGCTGACAAGATATGCCATATCGCCCTTCGTCCCCGTCCGTCCGGCAAAGTTTCGGTTGAACGTCCGCAATGTCACCACATCGTTAGCCGGTGAAAAACCCTGCCCGATGCACGGCCCGCACCCCGATTCCAATATCCTCGCACCTGCCGCTATCATATCCGCCATCGCTCCGTTCTCCGCAAGCATATTCAACACCTCACGGCTTCCCGGCGCTATACCAAGCTCGACCATATTGTTTATAACCCGCCCCTTCAAAACCTTCGCGACCATCATAAGGTCGGTAAAACTCGAATTTGTGCAGCTTCCTATCACAACCTGACCAGCCGCTGTGCCCGCAAGCTGCCGCACCGTCTTTATATTATCCGGTGAAGACGGACAAGCCGCCAAAGGCTCAAGCTCGCTCAAATTTATCTCGATAACTCTGTCGTATTCCGCCCCTTCGTCAGCCGCCAGGGCACTGAAATCTTGTTCCCTCTCCTGCGCCGCCAAAAATTT
>JAQURJ010000088.1 GCA_028715705.1 Phycisphaerae bacterium
TTGGCAAAACCATGATTACATATAAAAAGTTAAGAAAAGGTGTCTGGGAAACAGAGAATTGAGCCGTCTGTCCTGGATAGCCGTCAAATCCAATGGTTGGATTCGAAAATCATTGTGCAACAGGCTCCAAAGACTAAAAAATGAAAATATCTCCTGTAAAAGGTACAAGGGATTTCTACCCGCCGCAGATGGCCGTGCACAACTGGATCATTGGCGGCTGGAAAAAGGCGTCATTGCGAAACGGCTTCGAGGAATATGACGGGCCCATATTCGAATATCTTCAGATGTATCAGGTCAAGAGCGGGGATGAGATCGTCGAGCAGCTTTTTAATTTTGAGGATCGCGGCGGCAGGTCGCTGGCGATACGGCCTGAAATTACCCCTACCCTTGCACGCATGGTCAATCAGCAGATTAATTCGCTGCCGCGGCCCATAAAATGGTTTTCCGTTCCCCGCCTCTGCCGAGCCGAACGTCCGCAGAAAGGCAGACTTCGCGAATTTTTTCAATGGAATATAGACATAATCGGCGTTGATGACGTCCTTGCCGATGCCGAAGTAATTTTTACCTCAATTGACTACCTGCGGCAAATCGGCTTAACCAAAAATGATGTCAAGGCCCGCATTTCAAGCCGAAAGCTGCTCGCAGCTTTTCTCGAGGCTATTGGAATATCGAAAGAAAAAGACGAAACTATCTACCCGACCCTTGATAAAAAGGCAAAGCTGCCTTCTGAGGCATTTGAACAGCTTCTCTCCGAGAAGGTTTCAGTTCAACAGAAGGGCCAAATCGGACAATTCATGGAATTGTCCTCACCAGCCGATGTCAAAACTATCTTGCCGCAAGCCGACGGTGCATTGGCTGAATCGGTCGATGAGATTATGCGGCTGTTCGAGTTGCTCGATACGATGGGAGTTGCTCAGTATTGTGTATTCGACCCATCCATAGTAAGAGGGCTTGCGTATTATACGGGCGTGGTGTTCGAGATACACGATTGCGTAGGCGAATTGCGGGCTATCTGCGGCGGCGGGCGGTATGATAATCTGCTGCGGGATTTTGGCGGGCCAGCGATACCGGCTACAGGGATGGGAATGGGCGATTGCGTGCTGGAGATACTGCTTGAACAAAGGGGTCTGCTGCCCGCTCCTGCGACCCGCAAATTGGATTATTTTGTCGCTTATGTTGATGAAAAGTACCGGCAAAAGGCTGTGGAGACGGTTGCAGGGCTTCGGGCGGCTGGTTTCGCAGCGGATTTCAGCTATAAGGCAGCGGGATTGGGTAAGCAACTGAAGCAAGCCAGTTCACTTGGTGCGGCGAAGGCGGTTATTATTGGTGAAGAGATCGAAGACGGCAAGGTTGCGATTAAAGATATGCGGTCCGGGGAACAGACCGAGGCTGGCCTTGACGAAATGCTAAAGCATGGGGGCAAATGAAAAATTATTCACTCAACCATTATGAGCGTGCGTTCGGTAACTGGTTGATTGATAATAAGATACATTTCCTTGAGGTTGACGAACATAAGAGAGCGGCTTTTGGCGGTTCAAAGATAAAGAGCTTCGATTATATGCTCTATCCGCCCAATCAAAAGCCTATAATTACAGAGGTTAAAGGTCGCAAATTTGCTGGAAGCAGCGTTAAGGGGCTTTCCGGTTTTCAAAACTGGGTTTCGCTGGATGATATCGCCGGTCTCAATGAATGGCAGCGGATACTGGGGGCTGATTATATGGCTGCATTCGTGTTTGCATACCGTTTTACTGGGGTTAATTTAAATCTTGATGAATTCGATATTTATGAATATAATGGGGATCAGTATTGTTTCTTCTGTATCAGACTTGGGGATTACTGCAGGGAAATGACGGTGCGGAGTCCGCGCTGGAAAACGGTGTTTCTGCCGGTGGAAGGTTTCCGGAAATATGCTGTGCAGCTGCAGCGGATTTTTGTGTAATTTTCCCGTTTGTTCTCGTTTCCAGCCGTTTTATTTCGTTTTTCTTCGTTTTTTACCGTGCAAAACTGTTCGTAGTTCGTGGTTCGTTGACAAAAAACAATAGGGTTCAGGGGATAGGGTTTAGAAACAGCCGAACAGCCATTTTAGATACGGACGGGCAGGCACGGAATGAGATTGCTTCGCCATTTCGACAAGCTCAAGGCAGGCTTCGCTCGCAATGACAACGTTCTGGATTCGGTGTCTTTGTGGGAATGACAAAAAAGAGATAGGAACAGGAATGGGGTATAGAAATAGTTAGATTTCTCCGCTTCGTCCATTCGACACCTCAACAGGCTCGGTACAAGCAGGCTTATGGCAAGTTTCGCTCGAAAGGACATTTGGGTTTCCCTCGTCACCTTAAACGACTTTGGGGGGTTTGAAACTCCGATTACTCGCTTTAATAGATTGTAATTCCGCTGCCAATAGCCCCTTTTTTGCAATTTTTGGGGATTTTTATGACAATCCGGTTGAACGAGAGCCCTGAAAAATCACATTTTACACATTTTAGGTTGCTGAGGAGCAGCGACGAGGTTCGGCAATGACAGAAAAAAGGCTAAGTTTGAGCATTGCGAATATTGCAAAAAAGAGCAACAACAGTATAATAGATTAAAACAGACTTTGTTTAAGGGATCGGTTTATGGACTTATTCACGCAGGAAAAACTGCGGCGTTATAAATGGCATGCAATTATAATAGTTGTCGTTATAGCGTTGGTTATCGTGCTGACGGTCTATACCAACGTCTTAGTTTCCAGCGAAGCTGAGTTTACCCTGATGATAGTATGGTTTTTGGCGACTATTATCATTATGACAGCTATAATTACCGTGCTTGCCAAAGTAATGAGTATCCTAAAGACCGCTCAAGACAACAATACCAAACTGGAAAAGATAATCAGCACGCTCGAAAAGAACCGTGCTATCTTAAGCCAGTTGAACAGTTCTGTGCGGCTGAGCGAAACGGCTCGCGCAATCGCGTTCAAGGATTTCGATAAGCAGGCCCTTCGTGAGGCAGTTTTTGACAAGCTTCAGCAGAAAGATTTTGCCGGAGTCGACGCCGTCATCGAAGAAATAGATCACCATTCGGCCTACAAGGACCTTGTCGAACAGCTTAAAAATCAAGTCCAGAAATTCCGCGAGGCCACCGAGCAGGAACGAGTAAATCAATTTATCGAGCAGATCGAAAAATTATTTGAAACTTATCAGTGGACCAAGGCGAGTGTCGATATAGAAAAGCTTATCGAAGCATTTCCCAACAGTGAAAAGGCCCGCGGGATGCGTCAGCGGCTTGTGGAAAGAAAAGGGGAAAGGAAAAAAGTGCTGCTCAAAGCCTGGGATGACGCCGTCAACCGTCATGATACGGATAGAAGTCTTGAGATACTAAAGGAGCTTGACCTTTATCTGACTCCGAACGAGGCCCTGGCTTTGCAGGAAGCCGCGAAAGATGTCTTCCGCAGCAAGCTGCATAATCTTGGCGTTCAGTTCTCGCTGGCGGTTTCCGAGAAGCAGTGGCAAAACGCGACCGCTGCTGCCCAGCAAATTATCAAAGAATTTCCGAATAGCAAGATGGCTGCCGAGATTCGCCAGAACTGGGATATGCTCCAGCAAAGAGTGGAAGAAATCGCAAGGAAATAACAGACACAATCTGCGAAGAAAACGATGCGAAAGTTTAGGAAGATTTCCTCATTTCTTTTATTATCGCCGGGCCTGCGGATGTGCCGATGCGGGTAGCTCCGGCTTCTATAAACTCCATAGCCTGCTGTGCGGTACGAATCCCTCCGGCGGCTTTTACCTGGCAATGCGGGGCGAACTGCCGCATTAGTTTGACATCTTCGAGGGCTGCCCCTCCGGCTGGGTGCAGGCCGGTGCTTGTCTTTAGAAAATCGACGCCACAATGATCGGCAATTTGGCAGATAAATTTTATCTGCTCGTTGTTAAGTGCAGCCGATTCCATAATTAGTTTCAATGTTACGTTTGGACGGACGCTGCGGCAGACCTTTAGAACTTCACGAAGGTCATTTTCAAGATATCTCTGGTCACCCTCGATGATAGCGGCTATATCTGCCACCATATCAACTTCATCCGCTCCAGCAAAGATAAGCTCTTTCGCCTGCATCGCTTTTATATTTGTCATCTCCGCACCCAGTGGAAAACCGGCTACCGAGCAGACCTTAACTTTTGTATTTTCTAATTTTTCGGCTGCCAGACTTACCCATCGCGGATTGACGCAAACCGCGCAGAAACCGAATTCTACCGCTTCATCGCAGAGTTTATTTATATCTGCCGAGGTGGATTCGGCCTTGAGTAATGTGTGGTCGATAAATCCGGCAAGTCCTTTTGCGTCCATATTATTCCTTCACTTTGTTTGTTCGAAGCATAAATTCGCTATTGAGATAAATTCTTCTACCAGCACTTCATCTGGTCGCCAATGGGGGTCGGCTCGGCACTGGCTGAATATATCGTGCCAGCGGATGTGTTCGAGTCTGCCTGTTGCCAGCCTGCTGCACGACTGGATAGTTTTTCGGCGATGCTGCATGAACAGATGAACTATATCAGCGAAGATGCCAATATTTTTCATCTGTGCCACTTTGCTATTGTCGCGGACAAAGCTTACCATGGCCGAATCCACTTCCGGCGCAGGCCAGAACACCGATGGCTTTAACGTGCGCAAGAATTTTACCTCACCGCATGCGTGCAGGAAAATACTCAGGGGGCCGTAATGTTTGCCGCCCTTTTCGGCGGTCATCCGTTCGGCTACTTCCTTTTGGATGGTAACATACATTTCATCGGCCGGGCAGTTGCCGGTGACAAGATTTATCATGACCGGCGTGGCGACACTGTAGGGCAGATTCGAGATGAGAATGAATCGCCCGTAAAAATCATCGGCGTCCTTTGTTTCTTTTATTTTTTCGATGATCTGCCTGTCGATAGTGTTTTTGTTCTCGAGAACATCTGTATTGAATATTTCGATATTGTCGAAGTCTTTCGTTCTTTCGGCTGTTATCTGTGAAAGGACCGTATCGATTTCTACCGCGATGACTTTCCCGGAAACCTTACACAGCTCTTCGGTCATAGAACCCGTCCCCGTTCCAACCTCCAGCACAATGTCAGTTTTTTGCACAGTCGCGGTATTCAAAAGAAGCCGCAGCAGATTCAGGTCAATAAGAAAATTCTGTCCCCGTCGATGGTTGGGATTTACACCCGCCGAGGCCAGAAGCGACTGTATCTGCTGTTTTGTCTGCATTTTATTTTTTTCGTTCTGTTTTTAATTTTTTCTTCGATGCCTTTGCCACAGAAGCCATTTGAACCGCTGTTTCAATAGCTGCTATCATGCTGGCGGGCGTTGCCGAATTTGTCCCTGCGATATCGAACGCGGTGCCGTGAGCCGGCGAGGTGCGTATTATCGGCAGGCCTATCGTGACATTTACAGCTTCGTCGAAACCAACCAGTTTCACTGGTATCATTCCCTGATCGTGATACATTGCCACAACACCGTCAAATTCACCTTTAACAGCGCGGAGAAAAAGCGTATCGGCTGGGTAGGGCCCGGAGCAGTTTATGCCCACTTCCTGTGCCAGCAGGATAGCCGGTGATATAACCCGCTGCTCTTCGTCTCCGAATTGGCCATCTTCTCCGGCGTGTGGGTTAAGCGCGGCTACGCCTATGTGCGGTTTTTCACAGCCGAAGTATTTTTTGAGAGCGTCGTTGAGCAGGTCGATAGGTTCGAATACACAGCCAATAGTAAATTTATGCCGCACCTCGAAAAGGGCCTCGTGTATGGTCGCAAGGGCCAGTTTCAATTTTGGGGTGACAAACATCATCGCTTTGCGAGGCGATTTGCATTTTTCCGCCAATAGTTCGGTATGTCCCGGCCATTTCGCCCCAGCCATTTTCCAGCTTGTCTTGCTGATGGGGGCTGTTACAACCGCATCGATGAGTTTATGCCTTGCCGCAGCGATAGCGTCGATACAGTATTGGAGCGACGCCTCGCCCCCGACACGGCTTGAGCCATTGAGTTTCGCCGGTATCGGATATTCATCGTAATCGGCTATGGCCGTTTTGGCGGGAAAGTCCCTTGTAAGTTTTTCGTGTGGAATTCCTATCCAGAAGGGTTCTATCTCAGCCAGGTCAGCGGCATAAGCAATTTGCTCACTTGCGCCGAAAACTATATACCGCGCTATCTTTCGGATATGAGGTTCAGCCAGAGCTTTGACGACTATCTCAGGCCCGATACCAGCCGGATCACCCATAGTGATGCCGATAACAGGCTGTTCGACCAAACTGAACTCAGATTGTACAAAAGGCTTTCCTATTGTCGCACCTCATTACAATTCTATTTTTTAGAAGATCATTGTACAAAAGATTACTTAAAAGCCAATAGGATACTTAGAGCCTACCCTAATAACCCGTTCTATTGCGACCCTGTTATTAGGATAGACTCTTACTTTACAAATATGGGCGAGTTGGCTATTGGATTACCCTAATTTATTAGCTAAATCCCCCAAACGACCCATTATATAGTCCGGGGATTATATTTTCGCAATAAGTAGTATTATGTTGTGTTTAGGGGGCAATAACGGTATGATTACACAAAAGAATTGGAATAATTGGATGATATGGCGTTGTAATAACACGGCTGATATCTGGCAATAATTAAGTTTCATATCTGCAATTATTATCATTTTTATTATTGTAATGGCCTTTTTTATATAAGGTATTCTATGGATATTGATTGTATGCCAACCCTGAAAATAGGGAATTTGGAGATTTGCCCTCCCATCATACAGGGTGGAATGGGGGTTAGAGTGTCCGGGGCGAGCCTTGCTTCCGCTGTTGCTAATACGGGATGCGCCGGTGTTATCGCCAGTGCCGGATTAGGGCAATTTGAGGATTTTCCGGGTTCCAAGTTTTCGCAGTTGAACGCGGAAGCCTTGAAAAATGAGATTAGAAAGGCAAGAAGCCTTACGAACGGAATAATCGGCGTCAACATAATGGTTGCTCTTGCGGATTATGAAAATCTTGTAAAGACAGCGGTTGCCGAAAATGTTGATATGATAATTTCCGGGGCTGGATTGCCCCTTAATCTGCCGCAGTTCCTTGACGGAAAGGATGTCAAATTAATTCCGGTCGTTTCTTCGGCAAGAACCTTTAACATTATCTGCAAAAGATGGTCAAACCATTTCAATAAACTGCCCGATGCCGTTATCGTGGAAGGTCCGCAAGCCGGAGGCCACCTGGGGTATTCCAATGAGAGCATTGTAAATAAAACGGCTCCTGCGCTCGAGCAGATAGTTAAAGAGGTAATTAAGGTAGCCGATTCCTTCGAGCCCAAAATACCTGTTATTGCCGCTGGAGGGATATTCGACGGCAAAGATATCGCTCGGTTTCTCAAATTAGGCGTCAGCGGGGTTCAAATGGCTACTCGCTTTGTCTGCACGGATGAATGCGACGTCCATACAAATTTCAAGCAGGCTTATTTAGATGCCGGCGCCGATGATGTAACGATCATACAAAGTCCTGTCGGGCTGCCGGGAAGGGTTATAAACAATGCCTTTGTGGAAAAGATCAAGCAAGGCAAAACCATACCTTTTAAGTGCGCCTATCAATGCCTTAGGACCTGTAACCCGCAAAAAGCGCCGTACTGCATAGCTAAAGTTCTGGCAAATGCGGCGAAGGGAAAACTTGACGAGTCTTTTGCTTTTGCAGGCTCAAATGCGTATAGGTGCAAAGAGATCATCCCCGTAAAAACGCTTGTCGAAAAGTTAAAAGAGGAATTTGCTCTGGCGATGAGTTCAGAAAAGAGTGCGGCGATTATTCTATAAGCTGCCGCTGGGGTTATAAGAAAAAACAGCCCCCACAGTGATATATTGATTTAATTGATATGGTGTCCTCAGATTTTCAATTGGTGCAGAACTATTTTTTTAATAGATTTGATATTAAACTGCCAACGCTCGCAGATATACCGAAAATGCTCACTATAATCAAAACCGGATAGATAAAAAGCAAGTCAACACGAATATTGTATTGTTGCACACTGCAAAATAATTCCCATACTCCGTAGGTTATCCATGTAACGAAAGAAATCAAAAGTGGATAACTTCGCACAGCCGGCCGTTTACGACTAAATAAATATATAGTCAAATAGCCAAGGAAAAAAACTAACGATACCATAAAAATTCTTTCCGGCTTCCAGACAAACCATTCCATCGGATTCATTGTTTCACCTGAAATTTCTAATATAATTATGGGAACTCTGGGAATACCATAATTTCTCTCTTTCAACATTCATTTTTTGCGTCCAGTTAGGCTTTCGGCCTTCCGCAATGCGTTATATGGTGAGCATACCCAGCCGCTATTTTTCCTGCTAATCCTGACATGAATGGAAAAATATAAAACTATTGTGAAACTGTCAAGAAAAAATAGATGACTGTCCCTAATTACCCCTAATTACTCTAATTACTCCTAATTACTCAATTATCACCTCGACCATTTCATTATTTATATCAAATCCGGCATCGTCAAGTAGAAGTGAAAAGGTTAAGTTTATAATGCGTCCATGGTTCCAAAACCACCCCAAGGAAGTTGCTGTGAACAACACGTAAGTTTTCACATTTCATTGAGAAAGTGCTTGTGCAACCTAAAAACGATGATGTTATACATACTAAGATAGTTGCTTTAAGATAAATAGGGACGGCCACAATCCTGTTCGGCACTTGATTTGCTAATACTTTTTTGTGAGAGAAATTTTTTATAAATTACCCATTTTAAACTTGCGCTCGGTGTGCGCTTATGTTTAAATGCCTCTCGTGAGCAAAAAAAGGCAT
>JAQURJ010000089.1 GCA_028715705.1 Phycisphaerae bacterium
CAACACACCCGCCTTCAAAATTACCGTCGATATAAAAATAACAACTCCGCCTATACGCGGCGTCGGCAGAGAATGAACCTTGCGGGCACTTATACGATCCATTATATTGAATTTTCGCGCAAACCATATCGTCAGCGGAGTCGTCACCATCGTCAATAGAAAAGAACATAAATATGTGAAAAAATAAGTTCTCATATGCCTTTATAGTTTTTGCCTGTCTGTACGGAACCTGCCGCCCCTAAATCCTTACCAATCAGGTCAGGAGAAACACTCAGATCGGCGATCAGTTTCTCGGCTGGTGCATATTTCGGTTTGATGCGAAGGCATATCCTTGCCTCATCTATAGCTTTCTGAATCTGTCCTGTTTCAGCCAGAGACTTTGCCAGGCTCATCCGCCAGCCGATCTGCGCATAATCCAGTCCAATCGCCTTGCGGTAACATTTGATTGCCGAGTGATAATCCTTACTGGTTTTGTAAATATCCGCCAAAGCTACAAAATCCCTCGTTGCGGCATCAGATTGCGTACATTTCACCTCCAGCAGCGTCTTCACTTTTACCCTTGTACTATCCGCAAGGTCGCGATATCTCATCGAATCAAGAACACCAGCGACATAGTTAAGCCGTCCGATTTCGTCACCCGCTATTGCGATCGCAGCCTTTGGTCGGCTTATATTTTTTACACATATATCCACAACCTCCCTGAACAGATTGGCTTTAAGTTTGACAGCTCTGGCGAATTTTACCACCGCATCGTCCTTTTTCCCTTCGAAAATATCAAGGCGACCCGCGATAAAGCAGGCTATCGGATCATTCGGTGCAAGATAAAGTCCCTTCCTTATTTTTTCCACCCCGCTGCTGTCGTTGAGCATGAACAATTCTATTTGACCGAGAACGCTGTAGATTGGCCCATAGGTGGGGCAGGATATACGCGCCTGATTTAATCGCGTCACTATCTGGTCAATATTCGCCGGTGTTTGATAAACGACTGCATCCTTAGGCTTGCTTATCGAGTACCACTTATACACACCAAGACAGTAGAGATAATCAACATTTTCAGGCTCATATTTTACGGCCAGTTTGGCATTAGAAATTAATTCTGCATACTCAGTTTCACTCGCCTGCCAGTTTTTACCCACCAGTTTCTTTTCGATATCCAGCGTCTTGCTCCAATGGCTTTCTGCAACGCGAGCGTTATTCGCCCCTATCAAAATCCACGCCAATATCGGTATCGCTATAATAAAAACCCCAACGGCTATTTTGGCTGTGTTTTTTACCGGCTTCAAATTACCTTGTCTCGACAAACCTATCATTAAGGCACAGAAGATACACGACACAAAAGCATTTGCCGGAACGTGCTGGCCGTAGTCACTGAGGCTGTGTATATACACCGCCGCAAGACCAAAACCCAACCCAAACGCCGCGGACTGTACCCCTGGCTTTTCAAATCGTATCAATTTTACAAACCGCGACCACACAATTAACGAAAATATAGCAAAACCCCCCAAACCTATAAGGCCATACTCCTCGAGTAATTCGGCGTATTCATTTTCCGCGTGAGTAAATAAAAGCGTGATCGGTATCTTTTGGAACATCGGATAAACAACCGAATGAGTACCGGAACCTGTACCGAAAACAGGAAAACGTCCGAAACAGGCCAACAAATCCGTCAGTGTCTGCCGCCGAAAATCATATCCTTCAAATCTGCCAAGCGTGGCCAGCCGCTGACAAACCGCGTCAAAGCCGACAAAAAGAATGCATACAAAACCGAAAAGTGACGCAACCACTATTATCCATCCACGCCATTGAAGATTATTCTGCCTGACAAACAATATAAAAATAATCGATCCTGCAACAAGCATACTTATCACCCCGCCCCTGCTAAGCGAAACAAAAATAGCGGCCATGCAAAGGCTTATTATTACCAGAAATAGCCGTAATCCCCTTGACACCGGAGAAGTGAGATAATCAATAGTGTATGCAAGTGTAATTTTTTTGCCGTCGAAATCCTCGTGCATTCTAATACAAAGCCAGCCGATAGCTGCCCCGATAGAAAGATTCATAAATTGAGCGAAGTGATTGTGATTTACAAAAGTCCCGGATTTAGCCGTACCAGGGATTGGTACAAACCAGTAAATCTTGCCGTTTCCAAATACATCTTGAGCAAGTGCGATAACAGCAATTAGCCCTCCTATCAAGGCAATCGCCTTAAGAAGTCTTTTTATCTGTTCCGGATAACGATAGACATTGACAACTGCAATAAACACACAGCTAAGCGACAATAACAGCCGCAGATCATGACGCGTCACATGCTGGTAAAAACTAAGCGACATCCACCCTGAATTTTTCCCCCCAGTCAGATCGCCCAAAAGCTCTGCTTTCAATGCCGCCGTTTCAGGAGAAATAAAATTTACCACACCGAAAGGCAGCAAAATAAGCTGAAAGACGGCAAGAAGTACAAAAATAACTATAGGCGCGTATGCCCAGCTTTTTAAAAACGGCTCATCCTGACCGAACGCGAGCTTCAACAAAAAACAAACCGTGATCGCCGCCGACAGCACCATCACCACTTCCTCGCTCCATCTGTGCCTCGCGCCGAACGCCAGCGGCATAAACACCAAAAGAACCACAACCAGCCGTTCTATCATAATATCAAAACGACTTGGCCTCAATTCATTATGTCCCACGCTGACTCTATTCATACCGGCTGATCCTTAATTTTTATAAACAAAATCAGCAACATCACTGACCGGTACAGTATCCAGCCCCTTAAGTATTCTTTGCGGATTCCCAATACACAGTTTTTCAGCAACTTCGACCCCGAATTCGTCTTTTATCCGGTTAAACGCCGCTGTCATGTATGGCTTGCGCCTGCCCGCCCCATGTGAATCGGTAGCAACAAATGAAATATACCCTGATTTTATAAATTGCAGGCACGCTCTTTCCGCTAACGTGCCAAAATGACCAAGCAAACTGGCCGCCGTTATCTGAAATTGAGCCGAACACCCAAGCCAGTCGGCTATTATTTCCGGATGTTGTGCCAGATAGTTATGCCGTTCTGGGTGTGAAACGATCGGCACAATACCAATAGAAGAAAATTGCTCGAGCAGCGGTTCAATATTTAAGAAAACATCGTGAGGCAGTTCGATCAAAATATACCTGCCGCTATCGGCAAGAGTAAGTATCTTATCTTCTTGTAGCAGCCGACACATCCTCTCATCCACTCTGATATCACCGCCGGCTTCAACAGTAAGGGCAATTTTATTTTTCTGCAACCCTTCATTGAGCCTATCAACCTCTCTTCTTATCCGCTCAGAAGTATTATCGTCATACCTGCCCAACTGATGCGGCGTTGCGATAGCGACACTTATTCCGTCTTCGACAAGAGCCCTGCACAGTGCGAGCGAATCTTCATAAGTACATGGTCCATCGTCAATACCCGCCAGACAATGGCAATGTATATCAACGAAATCCCCCTCTTGCAAAATAGCGGCGTTATCTATCATGCTTTAACTTTTTCACCGTAATAACTGTGGTTGCTATAACTACTATAACCATAACCGTAGCCATAGTGACGACCGTAATAGCCCTGCTTGCGGGAAACATTATTTACTACAACACCAAGCAGCCGCCCTCCAACGCTTAATATGCTCTCGCACGCATCACGGCTATGCCTTCGAGTCGATTTCTCGGCCCGCAGAACCATTATCACCATATCGCATATAGCCGCCAGAATTCGACCGTCCGCAACGGGTCCAACCGGCGGTGCGTCAATTACGATACGGTCATACCGCTCGCAAAGCTGCTCCAAAAGCTCCTTGAAGGCGATACTGTTCAATATATCCGCTGGATTGGGAACTTCAGGGCTGTGACAAAGTATATCCAGTCCCTCGATATCGCTTTTCTGTATAGCTTCCTCAAGCGTATCCATACCGGCAAGAATGGTGGCCACGCCTTTTTTAATTTCGGTATCAAAAATGTAATGCTGCGTCGGTCTCCTGAAATCGGCGTCGATGAGCAGTGTTTTTTGTCCGGCTTGTGCCATTGTTATCGCCAAATTACTGGTAAGTGTACTCTTTCCGTCACCAGACGCCGGAGAAGTAATGAGAATCGTTTTCGCCCTTGTTTTGGGCGCACCAAAAAATATGGCGGTGCGTATTGTGCGATAAGCTTCCGCAAATACCGAACGCGGTTCAAGATGAACTTTCTGTCCGTGAATTTTGCAGTTATGTTTTTTCTGTTCATCCATTTTTTCAACAGCAGACGAAACCGTTTTAAAAGCTTCTCTGCCCGCCCCAAATTCCTGATAAATATCGGAAACTCTCGATTTCAATGCACACCACGCCTTTTGACCGCGACCGGTTATAGTCTCTCCGTCTTCCATCGCCGGCACCGTGCCAAGAACAGAAACCCCCAGCACAGCCGCGATCTCATCAACAGACCGCAAACGATAATCCATCCAGTCGCGTCCTATCGCCAGCCCACCGCCAACCATAAAGCCCAGCATCAGTGCCATTGCCAAAATCTTAGCTTTTTGGGGTTTTGAAGGGCTGACTGCGGCACGCGCTACCTCCAATATGCTGATATTAAGAGCCCCCGATTCCTCGCTGACATTCAGTTCCTTAATGCGGTTATCGAGAATATCGCAAATATTCTCGGTTCGTTTAAGTTCCGACTGTAGCACCATATATTCAGCGGCTTTGACGCCTGCCTCACGCGCCTCCAGTTTTACGATGTCGAAAGAAACCTGTAATTCATTTTCCCTCTGTTTGGCTGTTGCCCATCTTAATTCCATCACCTCAGTATAAATATCCGCAAATTTTTTCCCATCCTCGAAAAGCTCATTTTTAAGATATTCAATTCTGGCCCTCAGCGCCTTCATCGAAGGATGCTCATTGGTTACATAATAACCCATATTCTTCAGTTTAACTTCCGCATTCCTCAATTCCGATTTCAGGTCGGAATTTACTTCTTCTTTCAGCATAGTGGTAAAAGAACCCGGCTGGGAGATAGCAAACTGCCTGACTTTGGCAGGGTCGTCAGCCATGCTTCTGACAGCCCCCAGATCAGCTTTGGCGTTTATGCTTGCCAGTTGTGATTCGGTCAGAGCGTCAGCTATCTTCGACAATTTCTGATAAACGACATTGCCGCCCTTGCCGTCAAAAGAAACCACACCATTTTCACGCGTGAATTTCAGCAGTTCCGCAAATTTCGCCTCTAACTCTTCATCCCGCTTGACCTTTTCATTCTGAAGTATCCGCTGAACTTCTGAAACCGCGCTGCGCGTATGAAGAGATTGGTAGTCCACGTAGGAATTTACCGCCTTATTAACTATCAGTGCCGCTTCCTCCGGATAAGCCGAATCGAACGATACCGTTATTATGTCATCTTTCTTGCCGATATCGATGCTAAGTTGATTCTTAAGATACCCCGCCATATTGTCTATTTTCTCAAAAGTCTTAAGTCCCTTTATTTCAGGGTCATTGGCTACCTCTGTAAGGATGGGAGAAGACTTCATCAATTCGGCTTGAGTGTACAGATAATTCATCGAACGACTTATTATCCCATCAAACTCGCTTATAAGCCTGGGTCCGCTTTGCTCAATGACAAGCCGTGACGAACTTGTATAAATAGGGGTAGCTTTGACAAGATAAAAGACTGCCGTAAAAAGAAAAAGCAGTACCGTGCCCAGAATGATCCAGCGATGGCGCAGAACGATCTGCAAAAGATTATCTTGCGGCGAGTAGTTTTCTTGGTGACCTGCATTCTGAAACCTGTTTTCAAATGAATTGTTTTCCATAGATCGCGATTCTCAATTTCCTGTATAGCTTGCATCGGCTCCGACCCCAATGTGGAACACATCCGAGAAAAACTTATTTACACGGGTGCGCATCGTATGGTCGACATACACAATGTCACCCGGCTTGATCATAACCTTTGACGCGTTTGTGATAGATTTGTTATTAATAGAAAGAGTGACGGTCGCCGCCTCTCCGCTATCGTTTTGCCGATAAATTTTTACCCATCGCGGATCTGTAACCGGGTCAAGTCCGCCGGCAAAAGCGATCACTTCCATCACATTATACTGAACATCAGGCGGATATGTAAATGTATCTGGTTTGCGAACAAGCCCCAGAACGGAAAAATTCCTCTCATTTTCACCCTGATATTTTGCGACAGTGCAGGACAGCATCGGCGAATCAACCACGTACTTGGGATAATATGCGTCGATAACGGCTTTCTCGATCTGGGCCAGGGTATAGTCTGAAACTGAAATATCGCCGACTATGGGTAGGGTAATTGATCCTTTTTCGCTAACCCTTACAAGATAAGATTCAGCATGATCACTCCCATAATTGGGTTTTATCCATTCCGTCAGATCAGCCGATGTCACCCATAAAGCTGCTGGCATCTCGAATTCGAGCACATCGCCGGGAACAACTTTATAAGGCCCGGAATAATACTTGACCTTTTTAGTAGATGAGCCTGAACTGTTGAATTTGAGCATCTCTTTAGATGTTGAAGCTTTGGGGCCGCAGGATACGCCGCTTAACAATATCGTGCCGCAAAATAGCACGATCACATACCGCCCTGAAGAAGACATCCTTGTCTTAAACATCAAGCCTCCTGTTTGCTTATTTCCACTTTTTTATTTTTGATATTGTTACGGGCTTACCGCTGTGCTCGAACCGCCGCCGCCACCACCAAAACCGCCACCTATCGCGATTCCGCCGCCGACAACGCCGCCGATAACGCCAACTGTAGGCAAGTTCCAGCCCCAGTTACTTTTTAACTGTTGAAAAGCATTCCCGTCCTGTGAAGCCGCCAGCAAACCCTTATCGCTGTTCTTCTGTGCTTCGAGTGCCCGAGCTGCCGGAAGGGAAACCGCGCTTACCGGATTGACTGCGCCTTCGCAAACAATAGAAGCGCAGATATTGGCCGTCTGTGCCGCATTAAAAGCGATGTTACGAGCCCAATTTGAGAATTCACACGGCTCTTTTACCTCAAGCTTTTTATCGGTCAGGCTCACCTGAGAAACAAAATTAGTAAATTCGTTACCCAGTTCGCTTAGATCAACAGGTTTACCAGAGGGAGTTGTTAAATATGTCGTAATTTCATTACGAAGTACTTCTCTTAAGCCGTTCATATTGGTTGTGGATTCAAAGACAGTCACGCTGAATACCACATTTTCAACATCGGCGTCAAACACATACACCGCGTTTACCTTTGATATGGTATTGTCTGCTGATTCATTACTCACAGCCGGCTCGGAAAGTGCCCTTACCGCAACAAGATTACCCATTTTTGTGTTTTCAAGCCGCATTGCGGTTACCGTAAACGTTAGGTTGTCACCAAGACATTTATCGGATTTACCAAGGGGAACTGTCTGTTTCCAGGTCTTGTCGATAACCTGATCAGGATCGATCTTTTCAAGAAATGAGGCACAACTGTTGTTTATTTGCTCCCACCTTAAAAACTCATTGTCAGAGCCATAGACTTTCTGTGTACTTTTGTCGACCATAAACTTCATCGGCTCAAATTTCCAGCTCTTATCTGAACTGCCTGACTGCCTCTGCGATATTTGAAAAGTTTCCTTGTTCCCGTTACATTCTTTCTTGACAACATAAAAAGAATCAAGCTGGTTCCTGAATTGTCCCTTGCCGATGTACTCAATAGTGGAGGTCATTTTGTAACATTGCGGCGGCAACGGTTGTGACGCTAAAACTACCGCTGTACAAAAAATCGACAATAAGAAACAAACAGATGGAATGAAAGTTTTTGAAGTTTTTTCCCTGTCCATTTTTGCTCCCGCTAAAATCTAAACAAAAATACTATAATAGCCCACATTGGGCTGTTTTACCTGATTTTTCGTTAATTTGCTTCCTGCAAATATACAACAATGTCGTTTAATCGACACCAATACGTCCTAATAAAGTTATTATCGGAGAAAAATTTTACTGATGCCAAAGCAATTTACTATACAACAGCAAACAAATACCTAAGCGGCTAACAAGGTTTCACCTGGTTTTTAACTGTTTATTGTTGTGATAAAAATTGCAGTGTATCAAATTCAGTGTTTGGGTCGAACTGAGATTTCCGTGATAGATTGGATTTCCGACATCATATAAGACTGGCAGCCAAGATAATATGAACATTCGACAATAAGGTCAATAAACGTAAGATTTCGACAGCCGGGATAATTGTTTAAAATGGAGGCGGCTGGGTCGAAGTGGGATTTGAAGTTTTCTGATAAGTCCGGCTAGTCATAACCCTCTGGGACATATTCTTCACGCGGCAACAACAAGAGCTTTACGTACTTCGGCTGTATCCTGCTTTAAAAACACCTATAGCGATTATATGATGCAGCGTCATCGGTGTGGTATGTATTGATTAGACGGTCAGCGTGGTGTTCGGGGGTATTAGGTTCAACTTGTATAACATTGAGGTGTGGATAATAACGTGAGATCAGTTCACTGGAATCGACGCAATTGGGATCATCGGCACCTGAAACATGCTTAAGGGTATCTCTAAAAATTGATTAAGTTTAGTGCATTTTTATGCACATCTGATATATTTAGCTCATTGACAATTAAATTACGATTATTCAAATCATTTACAAAGGATTGAACATGATGCAGGCAG
>JAQURJ010000090.1 GCA_028715705.1 Phycisphaerae bacterium
CCCGAAAATCGGTATCTGGAAAAACAAAATCACAGAAGATCGTGGCGAGCTGCGAAAGCACATATCTGAATTGTCCGAAACGGCTAAAACTCAGAATTACGGCAAAATCGTTTCACAGATAAAAATACTTATCCCTGAGTACATCGGCGACACTTACAAAATCACTCCTCACCATTTCACCGCTGAAAGTAAAAACTGAAGAATTGCTACGCACATTTAGATTGTCGCGGCCTAACGTAACGACAAGGCCTCGCAATTATATAACGCCATATTTTCAATAATCGATGAAAACGATATTCTCCGGGTTAGCCACCACATCCTTATGACCGGGGCCAAGAATATCTTTTATCTTTGCTGAATGCTTGCCAGCCAACGCCCTTAACTGATCGCTGCCGAAATTTGTCACTGCTTTGGCAATGCCGTTTATCATCACAACACTCTCAGCGTCGAAATTGCCCTTCACGTCTATTACCCCACTTGGCAAAAGGCTCTTACGATTGCGAATAGCTTTGGCGGCGCCTTCGTCAATTTTAATTGTGCCTGCGGCTGAACTGTTTAGTATCCAACGTGAGCGGTTACTGAGTTTCCTTTTGGGCATAAACACAGTGCCGATAACGTCACCATTGATTATGCGGCTTATGATGTTTGCCGCCCTGCCGTTGGCAAGCACTATTCGACATCCGGCGTTAGCGGCTATTTGGGCTGCTTGTATCTTGGTCTTCATTCCGCCGACAGAATGGCTGCTGCCGCCTTTTGCACCCGCAATCTTTATGATGTCACTTGTTATCTCAAAAACGGCATCTATCGGTTTTGCGTCAGGAAACTGCTTTGGGTCTTTATCGTAAAGAGCGTCAATATCGCTTAGTATGATAAGAAGGTCGGCATCGATCTTGCTTGCGACAAGCGCGCTTAATTTATCATTATCACCAAATGCCGAACCGATCTCCTCGGTGCTTACGCTGTCGTTTTCATTAACAATCGGCACAACGCCCAGATCCAAAAGCGTCTCGACCGAATTTTGTAAATTTAAATAAGTCTTTCTATTATTGAGGACTTCGGCTGTCAAAAGTACCTGCGCGATTGTGATATTGTGCTTTAAAAACGCCTTTCGATATTCGTGCATAAGCATCGGCTGACCGATAGCCGCACACGCCTGCCGCATTTGCGTTTCCTGCGGACGCTTGGCTACATTCAACTGCCCCGCACCCATACCAATGGCCCCGCTGGTAACGAGAATAATTTCCCGCCCACTTTGAGTAAGCCCAGCCACCTGCCCGGCTATGCGGCGAATATATGCGGTATCAAGCCCGCCGTCCTTGGATAGGGTATTGGTCCCGATCTTTATTACGATACGTTTTGCTTTACTGAAATTTCGCATAGTGTATTATAGCTCAAAATTTCTGTTTAGTTTTTTATGTCCAAATTTTTTTCCGCCGCTCGAGTAATCGGCTACGGTCTGGCCTGTGCCGATAAGCTTCCATTTATAAATCACAAGCCCTTCCAGACCCACCGGCCCGCGGGCGTGTATCTTATTTGTGCTTATGCCAACTTCAGCTCCGAGTCCGTACCGGAAGCCGTCACTGAAACGTGTGCTTGCGTTCCAGAAAACATCGGCTGAATCAACAAGTTCCATAAATTTTTTAGCCTTGTCCCTGTCTTCGGTGACAATACAGTCCGTATGTCCCGAACCATAGCGGTTTATATGCTCTATCGCAGCATCCAGCCCGTCAACGATTTTAACCGACAAAATATTATCAAGATATTCGGTTTTCCAATCCTGCTCGGTCGCAGGTAAACAGCTAATAATTTTCGCTGTCTTTTCGCAGCCGCGAAGTTCAAGTTCTTTCTGTTCTGCGGCTTTTTTGAATTCTGGCAAAAATTCACTCGCTATTTTTCCATCGACCAGCAGCGTCTCCGCGGCATTACAGACAGCCACATACTGGCACTTGGAATCAATAGCAATATCCACAGCCTTCTTGATATCTGCCAGACCATCGACATAGACATGGCAAATACCGTCAGCATGACCGAGAACGGCGATATTGGTATTGTCCATAATATATCTGACAAACTCGTTCGAGCCGCGGGGGATAATAAGGTCGATATAATCATCCAGCGAGAGCATCGCCCTTACATCTTCCCTGCTCTGCAATAATTGCAGCCAGCCGGAAGGGACACCGGCCTTATCCGTCGCCTCGGTAATCAATTCAGCGAGAACCTTATTTGTATGCTCGGCTTCGCTGCCGCCTTTCAATAGGCAGGCATTTGAGCTTTTCAGACATAAAGTTGAAATCTGTACCAACGCATCGGGGCGCGATTCAAAAATAATCCCTATAACCCCGATAGGACAGCTTACCTTGTAAAGTTCCAGCCCGGCATCAAGCTCGGTCGCAGCCAAAGTCTTGCCCACAGGGTCTTCGAGGGTAATCGTGCTTTCAATGCCGCTACAGACATCTTCTATCTTTTTTTCATCGAATTTCAGCCGTTTGAGCAATGACGCAGCCAGATTCGCTTTTTCGGCATTTCCTATGTCGATTTTGTTGGTAGCGGCTATTTTTCCGGCGTTTTTCCGCAGATTGGCGGCTATTTGGCTAAGAGCAAGATTCTTTTGTTCGCCAGCCAACGCTCCCAACCTGATTGATGCCTGCTTCGCTTTAGCGGCAAGGATTTCGATACTCATAGACAGTTCATTTTCCTATATTTTTTATTGACAACAACTTATAATTTTTATAGTAAGTATTAGGCTTGAAAAGTCAATACTTTCACTCGCGCCTTTACAATTTATATCCAAAACAGAACTTTTAAAATCATGGTGAAAACAAGACAAATATCCGGCTGGGAGGACTTACCGGAAGCAGAACTCTTAAATATGAAGATCCGTGATTTCAATCTCTCTATCCAGAGCTCTGCATTGGAACCCCTTGTAGATAACCTGTACAGCGAATTGGGTGCAAAAGGTATTAAATTCCATCCCCCCTGCTATCTTGCCGATGAGTGGCTATGCCCCGACAAAGAACCGATTATCGGCATCCCGTTTTTCCTTGCGCATCCGAAATTAAAGGCAATCGAACAAAAAATGATGTTTGAGGTCGAGGGCGGCACAGACTCCTCGTGTATGAGGCTATTAAGGCATGAGGCAGGGCACGCCCTAAACTATGAATACAAACTTTATAAGAAAACCCGTTGGAGACAGTTATTTGGGACTTTTTCAAGTAAATATTCGAACACATATTATTTTCATCCTTATTCGAGGCGTTTCGTGATACACCTTGAGGGAAATTACGCACAGTCACATCCTGATGAAGACTTCGCAGAGACTTTTGCTCTATGGCTTACTCCCAACAGCTCATGGCAGATAAAATATAAAGACTGGCCGGTAATAAAAAAATTGAGATATGTCGATAATGTTATGAAAAAAATTTCCGATGAACATCCTAAAACTGTAAGCCAGGGAAAACCGCCCTGGTCGGCATCGAGAATGACTTCAACACTGGCGGCTTTTTACGAAAAAAAACGAAAGCTTTTAGGAACTGAATTCAAAGGATTTTATGACGACAGCCTGATGAAATTATTCTCACAAAAGCAAAGCTCCTCATCAGCATACCATGCTTCAAAAATTTTAAAACAGTACCGCCGTCAAATCGCCGACAACATTTCGATATGGACAGGGCATCGAAAATATGATGTTTATCAATTAATTAATAATTTAATCAGCCGCTGCGATTCACTCGAACTTTATGGAAAAGATGACGATATAATAGCAGCGGTCTCTTTAATCACCGCAATTACAAGTAATACACTTAGGATTCCAAAGACCGTTCAGAGAAAATGAAGAAACATAAGAATTTGAACATTACGGTTTTAGTCGATAGTAACATAATTCCGCCTACCGACCCTGACTTTTTAAACATGCCGGACGAACCTGTTACTGAATACCACGTTATTGAAGCGCTGCGTAATTTAGGCCACAAAATTTCCATTCTCGGTGCGGTGCAGAGTGTGGAAGAAATGATGGCCGATATTAAACGTCAAAACCCCGATCTGATATTCAATCTAACCGAACAGTTAGGCGGTGACCGCAGATTTGACAAGAGTATCGCTGCTGTGCTTGAGATTTCGCAAATCCCATTTACAGGCACCGGTTCAACAGGACTGCTCTTGAGCAGAGACAAAAGATTATGCAAGCAATTGCTGGGTCTTCATAAAATTCACGTCCCAAAATTCGTTTTTCTGCCCAAAAACAAGGCCATAAGACGCCCTGCTGCACTTGGTTTCCCACTGGTTATCAAACCGGCTTTTGAAGATGGCTCGGAAGGTATTTCCAATGCGTCTGTTGTAGAAAATGAAGATGCATTCAATAAACGAGTGAAATTTGTACATGACGGATGGCATCAGGCCGTAATCGCTGAAGAATACGTAGAGGGACGGGAACTATATGTCGGCATTTTGGGGAATAAAAAACTCTCCGTTCTGCCGACCCGTGAATGCAAATTTAATGCTAAAAAGGGACCTTGCCTGGCCACATATAGGGTCAAATGGAATAAAAAATATAGAAATAAATGGAATATTGAATTTGGCTTTGCCGAGATCGAAAAACCTTTGGCTCTGAAAATCCAACGTGTCTGCAAGAAGGTCTTTAGAATATTGCAGCTTCGGGACTATGCCAGGATCGATGTCAGACTTACGCCTGACGGCAAGGTCTTTATTCTTGAAGCCAACGCCAACCCCGACCTGGCATACGGAGAAGAAGTTGCCGAAGCTGCTGAAAAACAGGGCATTTCCTATGAGGATTTCATTCAGCAGATAATCGATATCGGATTAAAACGTTACAAATAAGATACCACCGTCAAAAGTATTGTTTAAGCGGCGACATGGAGGGGTGGTAATTCTCCACATCGCTGCAAGTACGCTGTAATTTCTGTTTTGCTGCCTATACAGACACTTTGAATCGTCATTCGAGACATCGAAATCGCAAGAATCTGGCCGAATATACTTCGACTGGCCCTTTCCCGTACGATTTGGCGCATCTTGGCACAGACCGCCGCTCGCAACTGTCTCAAGCCGGTCTTTCGCTTCAGGCCGCTGTTTGTACCCTCGATGCCCGCTCGAATTTTATAGCGTGTCACGGGTCGCGTTAAATACCGCCAGTAGTCTATCGATTTTACTTATAGAAAATTCTGCTGATGTGGCGGTTATAGATATTTTCCGTAACCTGGCTGGTTATCACTTCTTTGCTGGCTTCGAGGGCATTAAGAAAACGATCGCCCATCTCGGCAGCAAGTTTATAGGCAACGTGAAGAAGTTGCCGCATATTGGGATTGTATGCCGCGCAGTTTTGGTCATGCCGCAGTGCCTTGGCAAATTCATTTCCACTCCAACTATCCACGGCCTGCGGTGAGGGCAGGTTGTCTTTCTTAATATCTATAACCGTCGCGTAAGGTCCGCAAAGCTCATCAAAACGCTCAAGGGAATTTTTATAAATCTCTTTGGCTATCACAAGCCCTTCGCCTTCTGACAGTCCAAGGCCTATTATCTCTTCCAGCCATGTCGTACCAGCCGTCTTGAGATGAAGTCCGGCATCAAATTTCTTTATAGCTTTGCGAATAGGCTCATAGATGCTGAACTTGTCGCTGCCGGAATGTATGCTAAGTTTAAGATTTTCAGGCAAACAAAACTCGCCTACTGCAAAAGCGATAACCGCCAGATCCTGCTCAAATTCCATGGCAAATTGATCCACATCGCCGACATAATCAACGCCCTTGTTGAACCTGCCGGTAAATTTCGGAGCTATTGTCTGAGCCGGTATTCCCTCATCAGCAATAGCGGCAAGGATGAAGAATAATTCTTCAGGAGTCTGCGGCTGATCGGTTTCGTCCATAGAAACTTCTGTAATAAAATTGCCAGCACCCTTTTTTGATTCGATATGGCGATAGATTTGGCCGGCTTCCTTTACTGCAAGCAGATACTTCGCCGCAATCTGTTCAATGCGTTCGACAGTAATTTGAAAACTATCTTCAATGCCGTCGATCTTGAGCTTGCCGGCGTACTTCTTATATTTTTCAACAAATTTTGCGATTATCTCAGCCGCTGCTGCCCTGCCGGTGAAATCAGCCACGTCGAGCGTAAAGAAATCACTGGATTCGATAAAGAGGTCAACATTTTTCAGCCCAATATGATCGGCATCGACATAATAAGAGCCGCTATAGCCCATCTCCTTCACAGCAGAATCAGCCGCCGTCCGAACATCGGCTGGCCTGGTTTTAATTATGCTATGTTCGCGATGAGATTTATTCCAAACAGGCGAGATATTCACTCCCTGCTTTGCCGCTTTTTCAATAGCCGTAAGCTGTGCTTTGGCCTGATGCCCAAAACGGTCGCCTATACCCATCGAATACTTTTCAAGTTTCATAACGATTTCCTTAATGTAAGCCACAAATTACTTTTGTAATTGAATCGCAAAATAGTTTTTTGCATTATTAAAACAAATATCTTCCACCATCTTCCCAAGAAGAGTCAGGTTATTTGGTATCAATCCACTTTCCACATCATTGCCGAGGATATTAGAAAGAATCCTTCTGAAATACTCGTGTCTTGGGTATGAAAGAAAACTTCTCGAATCCGTTAGCATACCTATGAATCGGCTCAAAAGGCCCAGATTTGAAAGGGCTTCTATCTGTTTTTCCATCCCATCCTTTTGATCAAGGAACCACCACCCTGAGCCAAACTGCAATTTTCCAGGAACAGAGCCGTCCTGAAAATTACCGATCATGGTAGCCATAAGCTCATTATCTCTTGGGTTGAGATTGTAAAGAATGGTTTTCGGTAATTTATTATTAGTATCAAGCCTGTCGAGGAATTTGGCAAGCGGCTTTGCGATGTCAATATCCAAAATAGAATCAAAACCGGTATCCGGGCCGAGCGTTCTCATCATTCGGCTGTTGTTGTTGCGAAGTGCGCCTAAATGAAGCTGCTGAACCCAGCCGTTTTCATGATCCATAAGAGCGAATTCAACCATCATCGCTGATTTGAATTTTAATTGTTCTTCGAGAGCAATTTCTTTGCCGCAACGTATTTTGTCGAAAATAATTTTTATTTCGTTATCCGTATAATCTTCTGCGTAAGCGGTTTCAAGCCCATGGTCTGATATTCGGCATCCGGCACTGTGGAAAAAGTCATGTCGTTTTTTGATCGCCGCCAGATAACTGCTGAAATTGTTAATGTCAATGTCTGCTGCATGGGCAAGCTTATCCATCCATTTATTAAGCCCTGCAATATCTTCGGCTGCCATCCCTTTATCCGGTCGCCAGGTGGGAAGGACTTTTATCTCAAAGCCATCATCGCGAATTTTTTTGTGATGTTCCAGCGAATCGATCGGGTCATCCGTTGTGCATACGACTTTTACATTCATCTTGCGCATGATGCCGCGAGTGGTAAAATCAGGGTTTTTCAGCATTTGATTGCATCTGTCATAAATCTCTTTGCATGAGTTTGGATTTAAAAGCTTTTCTATGCCGAAATAACGCTTTAGTTCAAGGTGCGTCCAATGATAAAGCGGATTTCGCAAACAATGCGGAACGGTTTGCGCCCATTTCTCGAATTTTTCCCAATCGCTGGCATCGCCGGTGCAATATCGCTCATCGACTCCGTTGGTACGCATGGCACGCCACTTGTAATGGTCGCCATATAACCATATCTGAGTCAGGTTCTCGAACCGAGCGTCATCGGCTATCTGTTTTGGCGGCAGGTGACAGTGGTAATCATAAATGGGCATCTTTGCCGCATAGTCATGATACAAAACCTTGGCTGTTTTAGTTTGAAGAAGAAAATCTTCATCCATAAATTGTTTCATAAATCACCTGCTTACGCATCATTACTTATTCTATATAAGTGGAAGCTGCGGTTGAGCCGCCGCGACCTGTCCAATTTGTATGGAAAAATTCACCTCTTTGCTTATCCACTCTTTCATAAGTATGGGCGCCGAAATAGTCACGCTGCGCCTGCAAAAGGTTAGCAGGCAGCCTCTCGGCACGATAACCGTCATAAAACGCCAGAGCAGCACTTATCGTAGGCAGAGGTATTCCAAACTCGACGGCCGGTTTAACTACATTACGCCACGAGTCCTGTGCGGTTTGGACA
Source organism: Phycisphaerae bacterium (assembly GCA_028715705.1). GTDB lineage: Bacteria > Planctomycetota > Phycisphaerae > Sedimentisphaerales > Anaerobacaceae > JAQURJ01. Next base: position 8,137 of record JAQURJ010000090.1, read on the forward strand.
GCGTCGCTGAAAAATGGATCAAGCAGCAGGTTGACCAGCTTTGGATTCTTATCGAATGCTTCCTTTATTTTGCCAAGGAAAACTGAGCGTATAATGCAGCCGCCTCGCCACATCAGAG
>JAQURJ010000091.1 GCA_028715705.1 Phycisphaerae bacterium
ACGCCGCATTTATGGCGCTCGAACGCATCAGGATATTCCGCGAGGCAGCCTCGCTTAGTTTCGACGAAGCGCTTCAAGCGACCAAGGCCGGTAACGTTTTTACCATTCACACGCCGGTCAAAGCCGGAAACGACGAATTTCCGCCGGAAATGATCGAAAAATATTTCAAAAATTACATCCCCACCCTTGGTATAACACAAGAGCAATTTTTGTCTCTTGGAAGACTCAAATTCGATGACGATGAAGAAGCTTTCAAAATGCCTGTTTTGGCTTTGCGGCTGAGTTCTTTTAGAAACGGTGTCAGCCGTCTGCACGGTGAAGTATCACGTAAAATGTGGTCGGGTCTGTGGTCGAACATCCCAATGTGCGAGGTGCCGATTACTTCAATCACTAATGGAATACATGCACAGACGTGGCTATCAAGGGAAATAAGCGGACTTTATGACAGGTATCTTGGTCCTAACTGGACGATAGGCGAGCAGGAATCAAATACATGGGACAATATTGACAATATCCCTGACGAGGAGTTCTGGCGAGCTCACCAGCGGTGCAAGGAACAACTGGTAGGCTTCGCACGCGGACGACTTAAAGCACAGGTTCAGCGGCGAGGAACATATCATAGCGAACTTAACTGGGCCGAAGAAGTGCTCGATCCGGAAGCCTTAACTATCGGATTTGCCAGAAGATTCGCAACATATAAGCGCGGAAATTTGATGATGTCCGACCCGGAACGACTGGTACGTATTCTTACTAACAAGGAACGGCCTATCCAACTGATCTTCGCCGGAAAAGCCCATCCTCGCGACACCGAAGGCAAGGAGATAATTCGCTCGATCATTCATTTCGCCAGCAAATTCAACGTAAGGAGACGAATAATCTTTCTGGAAGATTATGATATGGACGTGGCTCGTTATCTTGTTCAGGGTGTCGATGTTTGGCTTAACAATCCAAGACCGCCGATGGAAGCGAGCGGAACCAGCGGGATGAAAGCTGCGATGAATGGCGTACTCAACCTCAGCACTTACGATGGCTGGTGGTGCGAAGGTTATCAGCCTCAGGCCGGATGGATTATTGGTTCAGGCGAACAATACGACGATAACACCTATCAGGATACTATCGAATCACAGGCGATCTATAATCTGTTGGAAAATGAAATAGTGCCGCTGTTCTACACACGCGCAACAGACAATTTACCACGTGCCTGGATACACCGAGTGAAAAAGTCGATCCAATGGATAGCCCCGCGATTTAACACACACAGGATGCTGGCTGAATACACTCGGCGATTCTACAGTCCTGCTTTAGACAAAGCCGAAGATCTGACTGCGGACGCGATGAGCAAGGCTAAAGCTCTGGCGAAATGGCAAGCTCAGCTAAGCAAGGCCTGGAAAGATTTTTCCATCAAAGACGTAATGGTAAATGTTAACGGCTATACCAGCAATGACAGCCTTATACAAATCAAGGTCGGGACCGAACTGCATATACGCGCACTTGTTCTTTTGGGCAGGATAAGCCCTGACGATGTTTCTGTCGAGCTTTTCCACGGCAGCATCGACGCTTGGGGCAATATCAAGGACGGCTCGGCTGTTGCGATGCAAAATAGTGAGACTGCGACCGAAAGCGGGGAATACAGTTTTGAATGCGATATACGCTGCAAGAGCAGTGGAAGACAGGGAATAGCTGTAAGAATACTTCCAAAGAATGACAACCTGGTCAATCCGTATGAACCGGGGCTAATTCTGTGGGAAAACAGCTAACGGAAACCGGTATTATTGTTCGTGGACATTTTCCTATCAAAATTCCACCCCTTTCTGTGCGGCTATGCCTGAACTGAGGCCGTGCTTGACACAGACGAGCTCGCTGACGGTATCGGCAAAATTGATAATCTTTTCAGTTGCCCCCCTGCCTGTCAACACAACACATTGACCGTCTCCGGCTTTGCCCAAACAATCAACAACGTCACCTTCAGCCAAAAGTCCTTTCGAGACAGCCAAACATATCTCGTCGAGAATTATCATATCGTTATTTGAAGCCATCAGTTCCGCCGCCAACTCCAAACCTTTGTGTGCAGCGGCTTTGTGTTTTGCAAAATCCTTGCTGTCAGTCCTTGGCAAAAATCCAAGTCCCGCCTGAACAAATTCAATCCCGATTTTCTTAAAAGCAGCCATCTCCCCCGTATCGCAGTTTTTTATAAACTGTATTACAACTGCTCGCATCCCGTGTCCGCTTGCTCGCAACGCCATACCCATCGCAGCCGTTGTCTTGCCTTTGCCGTTACCGGTGATTACAATAATCCTTGCCGACCCACTCATAAAAACCTTCAAAAAAGACCCGATTGTTTTGTCATTGTTACAAAGCTAATAGTTCTGGTCCGAAAGTCAAAGGCTTTTTCGAAAACTGTTTTGTTGTGGCAAAGTATTTTAACTTTTCCGCAAAATTTACATAGCCAGTTCAGTATAGGTATCCGGCCTGTATTCAATGACCTTGTCATTGACAAAGCCAGCCGGGTTTGAATCGCACCCGCTGCGGTTGAAGATCAACTCGCTCTGACCGGACATGAGCATCGGCTCCATCGAGTAATTTATCAGCGAACCGTTTACCATTCCTCCCGCCTGACCGCTAAAAGAGATTCCGCTTGCTGCAATGGCGCCATTCATGTGAAGCGCCTGTCCGCTGAAATCAATGTTAAAACCAGGAGTCATAAGGAACGTCCCGCTTTGCTCTTTTATATCGTCGAACTGCGGGTCGGTAAGGCCGGACATATCATTACAGATTACCTGTCCACTGAAATGTATCTTGCCGTCCTCGACCGAATCGATATCTCCGTCACCAACAATAATGCCGTTAACCATGGATTTGCCGGCAAAAACGACGATATTGGGCGATTCGATAAAAAGAACGCCATTAATAGTAACATCGCTTGCAAAAGTGGGATTACTGTTAGCTTTTACTATGCAGTTATTGAGGATAGCGTGATTGCCCCAATTGGTGTTAGCATCGAGTACATCTCCGGTAGCAAAGGGAAGAAAGTAGCTTGGATTCGGTGTTGGAAAATCAATGTAATCAACGCCAACGTGGACGTGGTCGTGGACATCTTCACCGCTTGCCCCGCCCACCGATGCTTGAGCCCCCACATCATAGCTTGCGTATGGATTGGCTATACTGACATCGCCTGCGATGCTGGCCTTGTTGGTGATGCTAAACGCGTCGCCGGAAAGTACATCGCCTTCGATATATGTGCTTGCCTCGATGGCTAAATTATAGCCTTCAATTTCAGCCTGACCTGTCATAGCCAAAGGCCCCTTTGAGGCCACACCAAAATCAAAAACAGCATTACCGATATCTTCAAATTCAAAGTTTGTTCGCACCGTTTTTGTGATGCCGGAGTATGAGCCGGTCACGTCAACTTCGATCAATTCGTCGCTGATCTGACGCATTACGACCGTAAAACTCTGATCCGAAGAAAGCAGCACTGAAGGGATCGTTATTGTGTTTGTCGCGCCGCTATAGGTCGAAGTGATGTTGGTCGCGCCTGCAGCCAATAATTTTGTCTGAAGTTTCGCGGCAAGAGCCGACAAACGGTCATCGGCAGCGACATCTCCCAGGATACGTATTTTGGGCAAATAATAACGTATCACCTCCACGCCGGATTGCGCGTTGGCAAGAGCGTTATTCGCATGACGATAATTGTCACTCATTTTCAGGTTATTGGTTGAAATTGTAGCCAGCGATACGGCAAAAACCGAAAATACCGCCACAAAAATCATAGCCATAAGGAGAGCGACCCCCTTGGGGTTTCTTTTTGTTACGTTCATTTTTGCACCATAAATTAAAACTAAATATTGGTTTAGTGCAAACTTCAAATATTCCTATAAAAAATATAAGAAACATTTTGAGGATAGCAAAATAGGTATGATATTTTTTTCGGACTTTGAGGCAGGCCAGATTGGGTGGCACGGCTTAAGAGCAGCGTGGCCGTGGTATTTTTTCGGACTTTACTGCAAACTGTTAACCTGTGTTTTCCTGTTCTGCAAAATAGGAACTACGGGCGAATGGAGCCGAAATTACCCAATTAAAGCCAATTTCTATAGCTTTTTTTCCCCACCAATCGAATTTTTCAGGTGTAACGTATTCAACCACGTCCAAAGATTCTTTAGATGGTTTCAAATATTGACCAATCGTCAGCCTCTCGCATCCCACACTTCGTAAATCCCTCAAAGCCTGCTCGACCTCATCGTCGGTCTCGCCGATCCCAAGCATAATAGACGATTTCATCGGGGTATCGGGGAACTTATCTTTAGCCATTTTCAGCAGGTTCAGGCTTTGCCTGTAATCGGCTCCGCTACGAGCTTTTTTATATAGAGACGGCACTGTTTCAACATTATGGGCAAAGACAAACGGCAAGGCATCTTTTAATATCTCAACAGCTTCACTTTGACAACCGCGAAAATCCGGAGTCAGGATTTCAAATTTAATCTCCGGTCTTTTGCTTCGTACAACATTTATACAATCGCGAAAATGCCCCGCCCCGCCGTCCGCAAGGTCATCACGATTGACGCTTGTGATAACAAGATATTTTAATCCAAGCCCTTCGGCCATCTGGCTAAGCCTTGCCGGTTCGGTCAGGTCCGGCGGCTGAGGTTTGCCCGTAGCCACCGAGCAGAATTTGCAGTTGCGTGTACAAATATTGCCCAAAATTAGCACCGTAGCCGTCCCCCTCGACCAGCATTGCCCCTGATTGGGACAATTGGCATGTGTGCATATAGTCTGAATATTTAGATTTTTGACTATATCGCTGGTATTGTTGTATATTCCGCCGGCTGGCAGCGGCCTTTTTAACCACGGCGGCAGTCGTCTTTTAGGTGTCGATTCACTCATCACGCAAAATGCTCCAGCAATATTTCAACCAAATTTGTTTTAATTTTTTCCATTCGTGTTTGGCTGCCTGTTTCTTTCAGTACGTTTGTCATCTCAACACCATCCAAACCGCATGGAACAATATAATTAAAAATACTCAAATCATTATTGATATTTATCGCCATTCCGTGATAAGTGACACACCGCGAAATCTTCACGCCGATTGAGGCTATCTTTTTTTCACCGACCCACAAGCCGGGAAGTCCTTTTTTACGATCAGCAGTAACACTACACCGACCGAGCAATGCAATGCCCATCTGCTCAAGCTTGCGAATATACTCATTAATACCGAACTGCCGCTGCTTGAGGTGAATGATCGGATAAAAGACTATCTGACCGGGATTGTGCGCCGTAGAACCGCCGCCGCGGCGGATGGGGACGACGTCAATATTCTGTTTTGTCAACTCGGCCTCATCGGCCAGCAAACAATTCTTATCTTGCCTTGCGCCCAGCGTTATCACAGCCGGATGCTCAACCAAAATCACCGTATCGGCTATGGAGTCCCTTTGCCGAAGTTCGCACAACTCAAGCTGCTTATCCAAAACCAGCCTGTAATCGCAAATCCCCAAATCGAGGATTTCGAGCATATCGCTTTGTCTTTCCAGTATCTTTGCCACAAAACTATTTTACATCTTTCGGGGCGGGACATGCAAGCTGATACCGAAGGCATCTTCCCACGCTTCTTTAAGCACTTCCGAAACCGTCGGATGGGCAAATACGACATCGAGGATATTTTCCTTCGAGCCTATCATCGCCCTCGCTGCGCAAGCAAGCTCGGTAACGATCGCGCCGACCATAGTAACGCCCATTATCTGGTCGTTGGCCTTGTTGCGAATGACGCGTATCTCGCCAATGTTTTCATTATGGGCAATGCTGCGGCCGTTCGATTTGAACATCGCCTTGCCGACAACCGTTTCGATTCCCATCTCTGCGCACTTCTGCTCGTTCTTGCCAACAGAAGCCACTTCCGGGAACGTATAGACCGCCCGCGGTACAAGGCTGTAATCGCCCATTGTTTTTTCATGGCCAAGGGTATTATCCGCTGCAACTTCGGCTTCGGCGAAAGCTCCGTGAGCCAGATAAGTTGTCCCTACCGCATCACCGATAGCGTAAACACCGGCTGCGCTGGTTTCCATTTTTCCATTCACCACGACCTTCGAGCTGTCCATCTTCAGGCTCAATGCCTTGACAGTCTCTTCGTCGCAGATAGCTTTGCGTCCAACGGCTACAAGGACTTTTTCGGCTTCGAGACTCTCGCCGCTTTCAAGACTTATCGCGGCTTTACCGCCAGCGGCCTGTACCCCTGTAACTTTCTTACTGGTCATAGATTCGATGCCAAGCTTTTTAAGTTCCTTTTCCAGCATCGCCCCCACCCAGCCATCTTCGTTCGGCAGCAGCCTGTCAAGAGCTTCTATAATTGTCACCTTCGTTCCCATAGTCACATAGACGCAGGCCAACTCGCAGCCGATAACACCGCCGCCAATAATAACAAGCGAATCGGGAATCTGCCCAAGGCTAAGAGCTTCCTTGCTGCTGATTATAGTTTGGCCGTCGAACGGGAACGCCGGGATATTAATCGGAACAGAACCAGTCGCCAAAATTATGCTCTTGGCTTCGATCTCAGTTGAACCGGAATTTGAATCGACCCTCACCTTGCCCGGCGCGGTCGCGATGCCCGTCCCCTCGAAAATTTTAACACCATTGCTCCGCACAAGACCTGTAACGCCCTTGCGAAATCCCATTATGATGGCGTCCTTGCGAGCCTGCATTTTCGGCCAGTCCGGCTGAACAGAACCGAGCTTTATACCCATCAGTGGAGCGTGCTTGGCCAGCGTCATAAAATGCACCGAACCAAGTAATGCTTTCGATGGAATACAGCCGCAGTTAAGGCACGTTCCGCCCATAAATTCTTTCTCAACAAGGGCTACCGATGCCTTTTTCTGTGCACATCGAATCGCCGCTGCATAACCACCCGGCCCGCCGCCTATCACAACAACATCAAATTTATCCGCCATAATTTCTTTCCTTATAAATACTTATGAATTAAAACTGCTTATTGCGACTGTGGAGTTTAACATAAATCGCCGCGAAATGCGAACAGTTAAGCACTCAAATTGCGTCAAAGTCTCTAGGTTTTTCGCCACTCGTTTCAGCCAGCTATCCATCGACTCACCGCTGATTTTAGCCGCTGTTTTCAATTCTGCACCAGGTATTGGTTGTGACAGTCCCGCATAAAGATGATATAATACCCACAATGCGAAAAAATAAAATAATTTGTGTAATACTGACTGTCGCAATACTTGCGGCTGTTTCTATTGCCGCACCGCTGGCCAACGAAGGCAAAAGCGGCCTCTACGCACGCTCCATTGAGCAAGTTCTTCGCTGCGAATCTGACCAGGTCGATATCGCTACAGCAGCCATAATAATAAGCGAAAGATGGGACGACCTCGTCAGCGGCAGACAATACCTCCAGCAACTCGACGAAATGGCGATCGAGATCCAGAAGCGAACCGGCGGTGCAGTAAATTCGCAGACTATAAAAATTATGAACGAATACCTTTTTAATGAACTAGGCTACCGGTCCGTAGCCGTAGCTGACAATCCCGACGACCTATTCCTGCACACGGTTATGGACAGAAAAAGCGGCTATTGCCTCAGCCTCTCGGTACTTTATCTTTCCATCGGCGAACGGCTCGGCCTGCCTCTTTACGGCGTGGTCGTGCCCGGTCATTTCTTCGTCCGCTACGACGACGGCAGGATTCGTTTCAATATCGAAACTACCAGTAAAGGGTTCTACGCCGATGATGAACACTATCGAACAAATTTTAACGTCCCCAATTCTGACGACCGTTCAATATACCTAAAAAACCTAAACCCGCATCAGACCATTGGATGCTTTTTTAACAATCTCGGCAACGTCTATCTGCAGAACGAAAATATAGAACAGGCGCTGAACGCCTTCGAGCAAGCCGTCCACATCAACCCGTATCTTGCCGAATCAAGAACGAATCTGGGCAACATATACCTTCGCAAAGATCGTGTCGAGGATGCTATAAACCAATACCAGCTTGCGCTAAACATCAATTCCAAAGACGCCAAAACTCATAATAATCTCGGCAATGCCTACAACGCCAAAAGCTGGCTAAGCTACGCTATCCAATCCTACGATAACGCCATCGCCCTCGACCCAAACCTTGCCGATGCGTATAAGAACCTTGCCGCTATCTACCTTGTTCAGAACAATCCCGAAATGGCGCATATTAAGATCAATCAGGCTCTTCACCGCTGGCCGCACGATGCCGACCTG
>JAQURJ010000092.1 GCA_028715705.1 Phycisphaerae bacterium
CCGGTTTCAGTCGAATTATCCGATGCGACTATCAATGCAATGGAAAACAGCTAAATTGCAATCCTGCGTAACCACGGCCTCTTAACTGTCGGGAAAACCTTTAACGACGCTATACAGAAAGCGGTCTTTTTTGAACTCGCCTGCCAAATTATCCTCACCCAGCCGCATTGTAAAACATTAACACAAGAGCAGGTGCAACATTTGCGCAGCTTGGCAAAAGCGTGAAAACATGAGTTGTAGGGTTGAGGTCAGGTAATGAGGATTATCCGAGAATTTGCCAAAAATTTTTGTCACTGCCCCCTTTTATTGTGTATAATATATATGTGGCGAGTGCAACAACGAGCTGTTAAGCTCAAAAATGGCGCAGACCGCGGGAAACGCTAAAAGGCACGTCGCTGCAGGGAAGAACAGCCTAAATCCTGTTAAAATTCTGCTGTTCTCCCCTTTTTTTTGCGCCCAATTTGCATATCCTGCCGATATTCATTAAAATAGTGCTTTTAGCGTCCAAGGACGGATTTGCAGGTTTTAATAGTTAATAACAGAAAAAAGGAGTTTTTGAGATGAAGAAATTAGCACTTCTTTTAGTTGCGGCAGGTATTATTTTTTCAATCACGGGCTGTAAAACCAAACCCCAGGCCAAACGTTATGATCGCCCTTTGGCACCGGGGGAATTGGCCTTGCGCAAGATAACGGACCCTGCGCGGCTGCCGAATTTTACGCTGGCCTGTTATGACCTCTCGAAGGTGGAATACGCTATCGACCGCAGTTTGAACTATATGTCGAAGCCATCGAGCAAGCAGTTTTTTCCATACGGTGATATTACGCATGATGACGCGGTTAACAGCTTAAAGCGGTTCAAGGAACTACTGGCCAGCGGTCAGCGGGGCGCACAACTCCACTCGGCTATATTGCGGGAATTCGACGTTTATGAAAGCGTCGGGTGCGATGACGAAGGGACGGTTCTGTTTACAGGTTACTATACGCCGATATTCAACGGGTCAATGACACAAACCGAGCGTTTTCGGTATCCGCTGTATAAACAACCAGATTACCTTGTGAAAAGCTCAACAGGTGAAATAAAGGGCAAGCGGCTGGCCGACGGCAGCTTTGTAAAGATGCCGCCGCGTGCCCAGTTAGAAACTTCCGGCGAATTAAAAGGTGAGGAATTGATATGGATGGAAGATCCATTTGAAGTCTATATAGCACATGTTCAGGGTTCGGCGATAATCCGGCTGGAGGACCAGAAGCTGGTTACAGTTGGCTATGCCGCCAATAACGGCTATGATTATCAGAGTATATCTAAAAAGATGGTCGATGACGGTAAATTGACAGCCAGCCAGCTTAGCCTAAGCGCTATGATAGCCTATTTTAAGGCACATCAGGATGAAGTGGCTCGCTATACCCAGCTTAATCCGCGATTTGTATTCTTTGAAATACGCGACGGTTCTCCCCATGGAAGCATCAATGAGCCGGTAACAACCCTGCGAACGATAGCCACAGACAAAAGCGTCTACCCGAGGGCATGCCTTGCGTTCTTCAAGACCGTGCTGCCGCGTGACCTTGGCGGAACCGTTTACCATGACCCTTATGAAGGTTTTGCGCTGGACCAGGATACCGGCGGCGCTATTCGCGCAGCAGGTCGATGCGATATTTATATGGGTCAGGGCGATGCCGCAGGCAACGTTGCGGGGCAGGTATATAAAGAAGGCCGGTTGTATTACTTGTTTCTGAAAAAATAATCTTCTTGTGGAAAAAAATCAAAATATAGCGGCGATGTCAAAGGACGGGATGCGTGGCAACTTCATAATGCGAGGCTTATATACATAATTGCTTTTGATTGATTATTCGCTGTCCTTTGGCGTGTTTTAAGCAAAAATAGTTAAAAATTAGAAGATTTTTGCCTCAAATCAGCCTATAAATGCAAAATTTTGGGATTTTAGGCTTTTTTATTATAGAAAACTTATTATAATTACCGAAAGTAGTATAGAAAAAAGCTGTTTATAATGGAATTATACAGCTTATTATTGGAACTTTTATTTTTTTGCATGGAGGATCAAACATGGCAAAGAAGACGAAAAAGAAACCAGCAAAAGCAGCGGCAAAGAAAACCGCAAACGAGCCATTAGTTGTGGCCAGTAAGGTGAAGGCTTTCATCAAGAGTCAGAAAATGATGACTTCCAGTGATGCTCTTGGCGCACTTAGCGACAAGGTTTATTGCATCCTGAAATGCGCCGTAGCCAGAGCTCAGGCCAACAGGAGAAGCACTATAAAGCCGCAAGACCTGTAAACCAGATTGCACACAAATTGCTGAGGCCGATATCACCAGATGTCGGCCTTTTTTATTTCACGGAACACAAGGATCGTAAAAGCAATAAAATATTTGCAAACCCGTCATTTTTTGTTAGTATACACCTTTTATGGGGCCATAGCTCAGTTGGGAGAGCGCTTGCATGGCATGCAAGAGGTCGTGAGTTCGAATCTCATTGGCTCCATTGGCGTAAGTTGCACTGAATTCGACACTTACGAATACATGTCGTGCAGTAGAGCGACCGTTTGGCTGTTTCAAATTGTAAATCGAAAATAGTAAATAAAAAAGGAGGCTCAAATGAGCCTCCTTTGTTTTTTGGCAATATGGCTTACAGCTTAGTATCTGCGTCCGCCGCCGCCACTGCCGCCACGGCTTCCGCCGCCGCCGTAACCGCCGCGACCACTGCCAAATCCACCACGTCCGCCGCCGCGAGGCTTATCTTCGCGAGGCTTGGCTTCATTGACTTTCAACGCTCTGCCGTTGACCTCGGTACCGTCGAGGCCTGCGATAGCCGCTTTGGCTTCCTCATCGCTGCTCATCTCAACAAACCCGAAGCCCTTGCTCCTGCCGCTGTCACGATCCATAATGACCTGTGCGCTTGCGACGGTGCCGTACGGATTGAACATTTCGCCCAGCGACATGTTGTCCGTATCAAAACTCAAATTACCAACATAAATTTTTGTGCCCATTAGAAATCTCCTAAATATAAGGCATCTGTGACCAGCCTGTTTTTTACTTTCTCGCAGGTCTAATGAAAGAGGCCAACGCGGCCAAAGGTGGTTGGCGACAAGAAAAACAAGCGGTCTGGGCAGATTACTGTCACATACCCCAATTCAAGGTCTACTAACCAACCATATGTCAATATCGCATAAAAACAAAAAAACACAAGAAAAATCAGAAAATACTATCCCTCAAAAAATAATAAAAAAACGGGTAAACGCTCGAAAATGATGGTTTTGAACATCTATATTTTGGAAATCGTTATTTTTTTTCGGGTTTAGAGTTCGGATTTCACCCTCTACGCGGGCTTTGGGTCTGGCCGCCCCCTGCTTACACCACACAAAATTATCACTTAGCATTCCGCGGCCTTCGCATCGCTTTTTCCTTTTTTTTGTTCATTTTTGCCGGACTTTGTCCACCCTCAAGCACTTTTATCGCCTTCTTCACATCAGCCACTTTTATCACCCCTGTCGTCCGCCCCCCACGCGCCCCGGCTGTGCAGTATGCATAAGATATATTGATATGATGTTTCGCCAACTTTTCTACTACATCTGCCAGCGCACCAGACTGATTTGTCAGGTTCAAACATAACACATCCGTCTCGCTATACGGCATGCTCAGCCCGTCCAATATCCCTTTCGTCCGTTCCGGCGACGTAAATATCACCCGCATCACGCCATGCTCAGCCGAATCCATCATCGTCATCGCAACTATATTAATCTTCGCCTTGGCAAACTCACCTAATACCTGCGACAAAGCCCCTGGCTTATTAACCATAAAGATAGAAAATTGTTTCGTAATATACATACTAAGTCCTCATTAACTTTCACTGTTATTCGCAACGACCGCACTCTGGCGATCGGGATAAAACTCAAATATCTTCTCAAGGTTCGTTATCTTGAACACTCTGTACAATTGCGGATTGATACCGCTTATGACCACAAGTCCGCCGTATTTTATCAGCCGGCTGCGCAACTGCAGCAATATCCCAAGAACCTGCGACGAAAAAAACTTCACCCCGTCAAAATCAACCACCAGCCTGCGAGGCATCTTAGCACCAACGTATCCATCGATTTCCTTCGATATCATGCACAGCTGCTCGACATCGCACAGCGACGCCGACCGAAAGGCCACGACCGCCCCGCCCTTGAACTGGGTTATTTCAATCTCACTTTTCTGTTCCATATTCAATTGGTAATCCTTTTGGCCAACTTTAACTCTTCCATATTGTACTCGCTCTCCGGCTTTCTACAAAGCTTCTTTTTGACATTCCCAACAAGCCGCAAAATGTCCATCCTCAACTTCGACAAATCCCGGCACTTCCCCCTCGCACCGCTTCCGCCTAACCGGACACCGCGGATAGAACATACACCCCGTAAACTGCGCAGCTCCCGCGACTTCGCCGGCGTACCTTTTTCTCTCTTTCCGCAAATCCGGCTCTACCTGCGGAATAGCCGACAGCAGCGCCTTGGTATATGGATGAACCGGATTGCGATAAAGCTGCTCGGCTTTAGCATATTCCACGATCCTGCCCATATACATCACAGCAACTTCATCGCAGAAAAACTCCACCACCGCAAGATCATGGGCAATAAATAGATACGTCAAACCCATCTCATCCTGCAAATCCCGCAATAGATTCAATATCTGCGACTGTATCGACACGTCCAATGCACTAACCGCTTCATCGCATATCACAAACTTTGGCTCAAGCGACAATGCACGAGCTACCCCGATCCTTTGCCGCTGCCCGCCCGAAAACTCGTGCGGATAACGGTTTATATACTCAGGAGACAGCCCTACTTTTTCCAAAAGGCTCGCCACCCGATCCCGTAATTCGCCGCCGGTAATTTTCTTATGCAGCTTTATCGGCTCACCGATAATATTCCCAACGGTCATTCGCGGATTAAGCGATCCATAAGGGTCTTGAAAAATAATCGATATTTCACGGCGTAACTGGCGCAGCTTGCGTCCCCACGCCTTCAATATATCCTCGCCTTCAAAAATTACATCCCCAGCCGTAGCCTGAACCAGCCGGATTATCGTCCTCGCTACTGTCGTTTTGCCGCACCCGCTCTCGCCGACAAGACCGAGACTTTTACCTTTCTCAATACTGAAACTGACGCCATCGACGGCCTTAACGTAGCCAACCGTACGCTGGAACAGCCCCTTCTTGACCGCAAAATACGTCTTCAGGTCGTCAACTTTAAGCAGTTTTCCGTTTGTGTTCGCCATATTTTGATTCATATTCGTTAAATTCTTGTTTCGTTTCGTATCCCTGTGCATACCAGCAAGCCGCACATCGCCCTTCTTCAACCTCGCGCAATTCCGGTTCAACACTCTGACACCGCCTGTCGTCATGCCCCAATGGACATCTCGGATGAAACTTGCATCCGCTGGGAAAATGCAGGGGGTTCGGTACTGTTCCGGCAATCGTCTCAAGCCGATTCGATTTTACACCCAGCCGCGGAATTGATTTCAGCAATCCCTTCGTATAAGGATGCAGCGGGCGGTTGAAAATATCTTGGGCTTCGCTGCTCTCGACAATTCGCGAAGCATACATCACCGCCACGTTCTCCGCACGTTCTGCCACAACCCCCAGATCATGCGTTATCAAAAGCACGCTCATATTATTCTGTTTCCGCAATTCGTCTATCAGGTCGAGTATCTGCGCTTGTATCGTAACATCCAGAGCCGTCGTCGGCTCATCGGCTATCAGCAGGCTCGGATTGCAGCTCATAGCGATAGCTATCATCACCCGCTGCCGCATCCCCCCGCTCATTTGGTGTGGGTATGCCGACACTCGGCTCTGAGGCTCCGGTATCCCCACCTTCCGCAATAATTCAACTGCGTCCGCCCACGCTTCAACATGTCCCTTTTTCTGATGCAGCATTATCGCTTCGACGATCTGATTGCCGACCGTATAAACGGGATTAAGGCTTGTCATCGGCTCCTGAAATATCATCGCTATACGGTTACCCCGCACAGTCCGCATCTTCTTATCGCTCAATGCCAGCAGATTCTGCCCCTCGAACTCTATCCGGCCAGCCACAATCTTGCCCGGCGGCTGAGGTATCAGCCGCATAATAGACATTGCCGTAACGCTCTTGCCGCACCCGCTTTCGCCCACCAAGGCAAAAGTTTTGCCACGCTCGATGGAGAAGCTTACATCCTGCACCGCCTTCGCAACACCATCTTCGGTATCGAAACTAACGCTCAACCCATCTATCTTCAAAATAGTCTCGCTCATACAGCCTTCCTCAGATGCGGGTCCAATGCGTCGCGCAATCCCTCACCGACAAGATTATACGCAAGCACGGTAAAAAATATCGCCAGCCCCGGAAACATACTAAGCCACCATAAAAATCTGCCTGTCGTCCCAACACCAAGGCTTAACATCTGTCCCCAACTCGGCGTAGGCGGAGCGACTCCGAAGCCCAAAAAGCTCAATGCTGCCTCAATGAATATTGCGCCCGCGATACCAAATGTCGCGTTCACCAATACCGGTGCAACGCCGTTAGGCAGCATGTGTCTGAACAATATACTTCGCAGCGGCAACCCAAGTGACACCGCCGCCTGCACAAAATCCTGCTTTCGTAGCTTGAAAAATTCAGCACGAATAAATCTGGCATCCCCCGTCCAGCTTGTTATCCCGATTATGATCATTATATTCAAAAGACTTCGCGGAAAAAACGCGACGATTGTAATTATCAAAAAGAATGTCGGTATCGCCATCACTATCTCGACAATACGCATCCCTATAAAATCGACCTTACCCCCAAAATATCCGAGCATCGCCCCGACAATAATCCCAATAACACAGCTTATTCCTACGGCCACAAACCCAACCGATAGTGAAATTCGGCTGCCGTGAATCAGCCGTGCCAACACATCCGATCCCACATCGTCAGTACCAAGCCAATGCTCCCTGTCAGGCGGCTGCTCGCGCTTGCTCAATTCAGTCCTTTCATATCCAAACGGAACCGGCGTAAAATAAGCTTTTTCTGCTTTTTCGCTTGTCACCATCGCCTTATAGTTCGTCGCATCCAGTTTTCGCGGTAAAAATATAAACAATAAAATAATTCCCGCTATCAACACGCCAAGATTGATATATATCTGCCGCCAGAAAACACTCCCGCGAATCGATGGGTCTATATGCTTCTGGTTCCACTTTATCATCAACACCTGCAATATGCCCACCGCAGCCGCAAGAAAAACGGCATAATCGGTCGCACCAAGATCACCAAACAATGGAAAATGCCACGCTCCCTCTATCTTTATCGCATAGGGTTTGTCATTCGCCAAAAACGGCGCAAGCACAGCCACTACAAACAATACAACAATAAAACCGAGACTAAAAAGATTGACCTTGTTCTTCTTGAATTCCCGCCAGACAAGTTCACCGTAAGATATTCCCCAATTCTTTTTCTTTTCCGCCATCGCTACGCCCTCCCCTCAAAACTTATCCTCGGGTCGGCGATAGCGTAAGCGATATCGGCCAGCAGCATGCCCGCAAGATTCAAAAATCCGGCTATCGTCGCCACAGCCATCACCACGTTATAATCTCTCGTTGTCACCGCCTCGAAAGCTAATAATCCCATTCCTGGAATACTGAAAATGCTCTCGATTATCACCGAACCTGCGAACATAGCCGGAAGCAACGTCGCCATAATCGTTATCACCGGAATAATACTATTACGAAACGCGTGGCGGAATATCACAACACTGTTCGACAATCCCTTTGCCCTCGCTGTCCGCACATAATCCTGCCGAAGATTATCCAGCATCCCCGCTCGCACCTGCTTTGTCAGATACGCAAACCCGGTATAAACCAAACACAGAACCGGCAGAGCCAAATGCCAGAGCCTGTCCCAAAGCCACGGAAAAAACGCCATTGTATCGGCATCATTACTGCTAAGACCAGCCGGAGGAAACATATTGACAAATGTCGGCCCTGTAAAATAACCTATCAGCATCTGGCCCACCCACATCACAGGCAGCGACCACAGCATAAATAGTATCACACTGCTGGCGCGATCAAAAAACTTCTGATGCTTCACAGCCGCCATCACACCAACCGGCAG
>JAQURJ010000093.1 GCA_028715705.1 Phycisphaerae bacterium
TATCAGCGGACAGGCGCAGCCGGCTGTTTACGATATTGATGGGGATGGCGAGATCGGCTTTGGCGTCCTTGGAACTCTTTCAGGGAACTGGCTGACAGATACCGCTGCCTGCGATATTTATCCTGCCGTTGCTGACGGCATTGTTAATTTCCCCGACTTTACATTATTGGCCGAAAACTGGTTTGCTGGCGTTCAATAGCAAAGGCTTGCCATATCATTTGGCGGTTATAACCCTTTCGTTTTCCGGATACATGAATTTTGGTATGCGTTGGGCTTTTCCATCCTTGTCGATGCAGGCCAAAGTGGTTTCAGCTTCGGCAAGCACAGCACCGTTAAAGACGAGCCGATAACTGTGCTCTATCCGGGCAGCCGTTACATTGGAACACCAAGTGGTCAGTTCAAGCTCCTGGTCGTACAAAGCTGGCCTGCGGTATTTGATCCGCATTTCGATGACGACAAAATAAATGCCCGATTCTTCGAGGTCGCGATACGCAACCCCATTTACTCGGAGCAGTTCCGTTCTTCCCATCTCCAGCCAGACAGGATAGACGCTGTGGTGCACCACGCCGCCCTTGTCGGTCTCGGCGTAGCGGGGGCGAAATTGTATGGTATGACTTGGTATGGTTATATTTTCCGGGAATATCATCTGAACACCTCAAGAATCCGCAAGTATAATGTAAAACATCGCTTTTGCCAAGATTAAAAAAAACCTTTGCAAGCTGATATAAATTATTGTAGAAAGACAACTTTCAGGAAAAAATTGCCGCGGGTATTCGCGGCCCAAAACAATTTAAGGAAAGGAAAAAAATGAGAACTTTACTTGCTTTATTGACCTGTGTAATCGTTACAATCAGCGTTTTCGGGTGTAAGAAAAAGGAATCTGTGCCCCAACAGCAGCCTCAGGAGCAGTTGGAAAGCCTTGACGATGCTGCGGATAGCGATCAGGCCAAGCCGGCTATGGATTCGCGCCCAAGCCGCGAGGAAATGGAAAAAATGATGGAGGAAAAAAAGGCTCAGCAGGTTGAGCTGTCAGCCGTCGAACCTGAGCCGGAAGTTGACGCGGTTGTTGTAACGGTTGACGGACATCCCATTATGAAGAGCCATCTTATGGAAATGATCGCACCGCAACTAACGCGGCTCGAAGGGAATGCTCAAATGCCGCCGCAGCTTAAGGATCAATATAAGCAGCAGATGTTGAAGCAGGCCGAAGAAGGCGCGATTGTCGAATATCTGCTTGATAAGCAGGTAGCCGATCATAATATCGTAATTACTGACCAGCAGGTCGAAGAGGAGATAGGCAAGAAAACCGCCGAGCAGAATATGTCCATCGATGATCTAAAGGCGCTTTTGGCTGCCCAGGGACAGAGCTACGAAAACGTGCAGCAGCGAATTAAAAAAGGACTTGGCTATCAGCGGATATTTGATGAACAGATGGTCGGCAAGGTTGATGTCAATGAGCAGGCTGCAAAAGATTTTTATGAGAAGAATATAGATCAGTTCAGCACCCCAGAACAGGTCAGTGCGAGCCATATTCTCATCACTCCCGATACATCCAATCCCAATGCAGACCCCAATGCCGCCAAAGCCGAGGCCAAGGCCAAAGCCGAGGCCAAGGCCAAAGCCGAAGAACTGCTGGCTAAAATAAAGGGTGAAGGCGCTAATTTTGAGGAGCTGGCCAAAGAGTTTTCAAAGTGCCCGTCTTCGACGAAAGGCGGCGATCTGGGTTATTTCGAGAAGGGAAGAATGGTTCCTGCCTTTGAGGAGGCCGCGTTTGCTATGGAACCCAATGAAATAAGTGATGTGGTGGAAACGCAGTTCGGCTATCACATTATTAAAACGACAGGTAAAAAGGCTGCCCAAATCACCAGTTTTGAAGAGGCTAATGACCAGATCATCGAACAATTGACCATGCAGGAGAAAGGTAAGCTCGCGCAGGAATATGTTGAGTCACTGAAAAAATCCGCCGAGATCGTATATCCGCAGCAGGAGAAACCGGCCGTTGAGCCCAATGAACCGACTGTTGAGATTGAGGAAATGCCTCAACCGGCTCAGCCTGACGTGAATGAATAATCGCTAAGATAAAGTTAATTTATAAACTTGAAGGCACCGGCTTAAGCCGGTGCCTTTTTTTGTTTTGGTTATGGTATTGGATTATTCAATATCTATACCGCTTCCTGCCCTGTATCTGTTCGATGGTCTGTTGAGCGGACGTCAAGCTTCCCTCCAGTTTTGCCTGCCGGTCAGCAAGGTCAGGATAATTGCGGATCAGTTCGATAGCCCGATTGTAACGGTTTGCCAGGTCTCTTAGCACGCCCAATAGCTCGTCAAGAGCCAAATCACGCTGACGCATGGCTTCGTTGAATTTTATCAGATCCACCCTTGAATAGGGTGAAGTGTATTCGCCAATTCCAAGCTTTCCATAACCTTCTTCACCGATGATTCTATTGGCTTGCTTGATCTCATTCTCCCAAAAATCGACCCTTTCCACAAGTTCAGCAGAACGCTTTTCAAGAGTCTTTATAGGCTCAAGCATAGCTTCCAATTTTTTACGTGTCTGTATTACAGCCTGCCGGCTTTTTGCGGTCTTTCGGTCCGGAATAATTTTTGCATCCTGGGCTTTGAGTGACATATAAATATCTGCGGTTGTATTTGTTCGTTCGTCAGCGATGCCATACTTTTCAGCCTCGACAGCCATAAGACGCAGCAGCTTGTCTTTACTCGCCCAGGTATCGATCAATTTTTGTTCTTTGGTCTTTGCCTCCGGCGCGATGAGAAGTCTTTTTCCCTCCTTATCCTCGACCTGAATAACCTGCACATCTTTTTCGATCATTGCTCTGGCAAGAAGTTCGGGACGATTTTTTTTCTTCGCAAGTTCGCTTACATAAAGCTGCCATTCGAGAATCTGCGGTTCGGGATATTCTTTCTTTTTCATTTTCACCAGAGTCGCCAAATAGTCCGGCAATGCCCCGATGGAGGTAAGAGGTTTCATATACACCTTATCACAGCTAAGAGCTATTATCGCCGTTTCGCCAAATGCGCCGTTGTATTGGCCGCCGCTGATATAAGCGACAGTCGGGCAATACAATTCGCTTATGGCAAAACTTAATCTGCGTGCCAATTCCATATCAGCCCCGGGCGAGTCGATCTCTATCAGGATAAAGTACGGCCCGCGATCAGAGGCCTCTTTCAGTTGAGCAATTAGCGAATCGGTTTCGGCTATAAGTTCGAGCGGCTCTTTGATGGAGAAGGTGTGAATCTGACTTCTCCTGCCGATGTAGTTGTACTGGATTCTGTATTGACTAAGGTTTATATAAACAGGTTCTTTACCTTCGGCTCGTACCTGTATATCGTTGCCTCGCATCCGGCTTACGACATATCCGTTTATGGTCTCGCCGGTCTTTTTGTTGATAAAGGTATCAGCCGGACAAAGAGCGGCTAATGTCGCCAGCCAAATCATCAATAATCTATTCATTTTGCACCCAGTTTTCAAAGTTATCTATAAATTAATATACCTGTTTTGGTGAAGATTTCAAAGAAAATCGTGCAGGTGTTTGGCGGTTATGAAAAAGAACAAGATGGGCAAGGTCATTGCTAACTGGCGGGATTTACTATATTATATTGGGTTCGTTTGAAAAAATTTCTTTGAAGGTTCAAATGTCGTTACCTAAAGTAGCTATAATCGGTCGTCCCAATGTGGGCAAAAGTTCGTTATTAAACGCGTTGGCAGGTGAAATGATAAGTATCGTCGAGCCGACGGCTGGGGTTACCCGTGACCGGGTAAGTACGGTCATAGAGCGTGAAAACCGTTATTTCGAGCTTATAGATACCGGCGGTTACGGAATAGTTGACGAGGCTGACCTGACCGGTCATATCGAGAGCCAGATAAATCAGGCGATTCGTTCGGCTGACCTGATCATCTTTATGGTCGATATTCGGGACGGTGTGACGCCGCTTGATGAAACGATAGCGAGGCTTTTACGGCGGTATGGGCTGGAAGTGCTGGGGGTTGCGAATAAGGCGGATTCTGCGAAGATGTTTCCTGGTGCGGGGGATTTTGTGCGGCTGGGCTTTGGCGAATTTTTCCCCATCTCGGTAACGAATAATCTCAACAAGAACGTATTGCTGGACATGATATTCAAAAAAATATCGCATCTTGAGAGCGAAAAGCCTCAAAAGCCGGTGATGAAACTGGCTATTGTAGGCAAGCGAAACGCCGGCAAAAGTACTTTTGTAAATGCGCTGGCAGGCAGCGAGCGGGTAATAGTAAGTGAGATAGCCGGAACTACGCGTGACGCCGTCGATGTGATTTTCGAGAAAGACGGCAAGACTATCATGGTGATTGATACGGCTGGCGTTCGCAAAAAGAAAAGGATAGTCTCCGACAATGTCGAGTTTTACAGCTATGTCCGCGCGACCAGATCCATGCATCGTGCCGATGTCGTGCTGTTTATGATAGAAGCGCCTGTACCGATCTCTCAGGTGGATAAAAAACTGGCGACGTTCATTATCGAAGAGTATAAGACCTGTATTTTGATAGTAAACAAGTGGGACCTGGCAAAAGACAGTAAAGCAAGTACGGATGATTTTGTCGACTATATCGGCAAGCTTTTGCCGGCTCTAAGTTACGTTCCCATCGCCTTCACCACTGCCAAAGACACCAAAAACGTTCAATCAGTTCTCGACCTTGCGACTGAGCTTTTCAAGCAGACAACTACGCAGATATCAACAGGCAGGCTCAACAAGGCTATGGAGATAATAAAAGAAGAGCGTGTCGGCTCACACCGCAGCGCAAAGGCGAGCTTTCCAAAGATATATTATGCCACCCAGATAGCCGTCAATCCGGTCACTATATTAATGTTCGTCAATGATGACAAGCTCTTTGACGAGGCATATTTACGGTTCATCCGCAACCGGCTGCGGACTCTTTTGCCCATAGCCGAAGTGCCGCTGCGCCTGCTGGTCCGTCCCCATCGAAAGAGAGAAAAATAGCCTAAAACGGACGGGATCCAAAAATTATTTTGGGGGTTTGCACAGAAAAATTAAGGATATTCCCTATTTTCTCATATCTATGATTTTTCGTATTATAGGCGGATATCTAACTCATAGTTATGAACGTCATCATAGAACCAAATCTGATAAGCCGGGGGGGCAGGAAGAAGAGGGGGGAACGCGACCAAAACGCTTCTAAAAAGGAGCGTTTTTTATTTATTTTCTGGGGATTTAACGAAATTTTTATTTAGTTAAAGGAAGGGTATTGGGTAATTTATAAAAAGTTACCATAAAGTTATGAGGAGATTACCGCTATGAATGTTCCAATTGAGATTGTATTCAAAAATGTTTACAAAACACCAGAGGTTGAGGAATTGATTCGCACGAAGGCAGCCAAGCTCGAACAGATTTGTGATTATATGAGCAGTTGTCGGGTAGTGGTGGAGCAGCCGCAAAAACAGCATGAGAACAGCAATCCTTATCGTATGCGTATGCGGATAGATATGACCGTTCCGCCGGGTCATGAACTTGTAGCCAAACGCGAGGCGACACAGGGTAATGGGCACGATCCACTCATTGGTGTGATTCGAAAGACTTTTGACGCGGCTGCGAAGCAATTACAGACACTTACGGCAAAGCAGCACAGGCTGGTGAAAATTCATCCCACGCAGGAGGCCAACGCTATCATCGGGATCCTGTTTCGTGACGATGGGTATGGGTTTTTACGGACGATTAACGGTCGGGAGATATATTTTCACAGGAATAGTATTCTGCATAACAATTTCGATGATTTGAAGATTGGTATGGCGGTGCGTTTTGTCGAAGAACAGGGCGCCAAAGGCCCGCAGGCGACAAGTGTTCAAGTCGAAGAACGGCTCGGCGCAGCCTTTGCCCGACCTTAAAATATTCAAATAACCCTCTTTATTACAGATGACATAGGTTGTCAGGTCGGATAATCCATATTTACGCCGCCACAGGTTTTGTTTTATCCCATAAAACTGCCAAATTGACACCGGAAAGCTGATTTTTGGCGGTTGGAAGCGGTTTTTGCTAATGGCACAGCATTTGCACTTTTGTCGAATGAAAGGGGACCATTGACATGAAATTCGACAAATTTACGTTAAAAGCCCAGGAGGCACTTGCGACCGCCCAGCAAATCGCCATGGCTAAATCCAATACCGTGGTAAGCCCGCTGCACCTTCTGATCGCACTATGCGATGACGACAATTCGATGGCGGTGATGATATTCAAAAAAATCGGCGCCAATGCTGCCCGTATCAGGGAAATGGTCGAGAGCGAAATAAGGCGGCTTCCGCAGGGCAAGGGCGGTCAGCTTATGCCCGATCCGGCTTTTAATCAGGTTATATTGGGTGCCCAGAACATAGCGGATAAAAAAGGCGATGAGTATTTAAGTGTTGAGCATCTGTTGATGTCACTTGCCTCTGTGGATAGCGATGCTAAAGAGATATTATCGGTTAATTCGGTCAATGCCGATAAAATCGAAACCGCGTTGAAAGATGTTCGCGGCGATGAGAAGATAACTGATCAGAATCCGGAAGATAAATACAAGGCGCTGGAACGATACGGTATAGATCTGCTGGAAATGGCCCGTAAGGGCAAACTCGATCCGGTTATCGGCAGGGAAGATGAGATTCGCCGCTGTATGCAAGTATTGAACCGCCGCACAAAAAATAATCCTGTTCTTATCGGTGAACCCGGTGTCGGCAAGACGGCCATTGTCGAAGGACTCGCTCAAAGAATAGTGGCTGGCGATGTCCCAATCGGGCTGAAGGATAAGCGGGTCGTTGCGCTTGATATGGGTGCTTTAATTGCCGGCACAAAATTTCGCGGTGAATTCGAGGACAGATTCAAGGCGGTACTGAAGGAAGTGACAAGCGCGGATGGAAAGATAATCCTGTTCATAGACGAATTGCATACGGTTGTCGGCGCAGGCAAAGCCGAAGGCGCTGTTGACGCCGGAAACCTGTTGAAGCCAAGCCTTGCGCGAGGGGAACTGCGCTGTATCGGAGCGACGACCATAAACGAGTATCGAAAGTATATAGAAAAGGACGCGGCTCTGGAGAGGCGTTTTCAGCCGGTTATGGTTGACCCGCCGACGGTGGAGCAGACGATAGCTATACTTCGTGGGTTGAAGGCTCGCTATGACGCTCATCACGGCGTGCGGATAACGGATTCGGCGCTGGTAGCAGCAGCGACTCTGTCGAACAGATACATAACTGATAGATTCCTGCCGGATAAAGCGATAGACCTTATCGACGAAGCAGCATCCAAGCTGCGTATTGAGAATGATTCGCTTCCAGCCGAACTGGATACGATACGCCGCAAAATCGTACAGCTTCAGATAGAGCGTGAGGCTCTGAAAAAAGAGAACGACACTGCCAGCAGGGACAGATTAAAGCATACCGAAAAACAGCTTGCCGATTTGCAGGAACAGGATAAGGAACTAACCACCCGCTGGGATCGTGAAAAAGGTGACATTGACGAGATAAAATCCCTCAAGCAGCAGATCGAGGACTCGCAGAATCAATTCGAGCAGGCCCAGCGCAGCGGCGAGCTTGAAACAGCCGCCCGCCTCAAATACGGCACGATTGCCGATTTGCATAAAAAGCTCGACGAAAAAGAGGCTGCTCTCGCACAAGGTGATTCAGGCAAAATAATACATAACGAAGTTACCGAAGAGCATATCGCACAGGTCGTCTCAAAGTGGTCCGGTGTCCCTGTGGCAAGGCTCCTCAGCGGAGAACGCGAGCGCTTGATGAAGATGGAAGAAGCAATAGAAAAACGAGTAGTTGGTCAGCACGAGGCTGTTGTCGCTTTAAGCAATGCCGTCAGAAGGAGCAGGGCGGGGCTGAGCGACCCGAACCGGCCTATCGGCGTATTTTTATTTTTGGGGCCGACCGGCGTGGGCAAAACCGAATTGTCAAAAGCGCTTGCCGAATTTCTGTTCAACGATGAAAACGCGATGGTGCGAATCGATATGAGCGAATTCATGGAACAGCATTCGGTGGCTCGTTTAATCGGCGCTCCTCCCGGTTATGTTGGCTTTGAAGAGGGCGGAAGACTCACGGAAGCGGTTCGCAGAAAACCTTATTCTGTAA
>JAQURJ010000094.1 GCA_028715705.1 Phycisphaerae bacterium
ATGTCACGCCACTGTCACTTGGTATAGAGACGCTTGGCGGAGTTATGACAAAGCTTATCGACCGCAACACAACTATACCGACAAGCAAAAAAGAGATTTTCAGTACGGCTTCTGACAGCCAGACAACCGTTGATATCCACGTTCTGCAGGGTGAGCGCGAATTTGCGCGTGACAACCGTACGCTGGGCAGATTCCAGCTTTCGGACATACCGCCGGCTCCACGGGGAATGCCGCAGATAGAAGTCGCTTTCGATATCGATGCAAACGGAATTCTGCATGTGGCAGCAAAGGACATGGGCACAGGCAAACAGCAATCGATCGAGATCAAATCGAGTTCCGGCCTATCAGAAGAAGAAGTCAAAAAGATGACTACCGATGCCGAATCTCACGCAGCCGAAGACAAGAAACGCCGTGAAGTGGTTGATCTTAAGAATCAGGCTGACCAGTTGATATACAGCACCGAAAAAACTCTTAAGGAACATGGCGACAAGGTATCAGGCCAGACACGCGGCAATATCGAGAATGCCTTGAATAATCTTAAAGAAACAGTCAAGGGCGAAGATGCCGACGCGATAAAGAAGGCAATGGAGAATTTGAGTACCGCAGCTCAGGAGCTTGGTAAAGTTCTTTATGAGGAAGCGGCGAAAAAGCAAGCCGAGTCCAGCCAGGGTGGCGCACAACAGCAGGCTGGTCCCACGCCTCCACCGGAAGGCGAAACGAAACGCAAAAAAGGCGGTGACGACGTGATCGACGCCGAGTTTGAGGCAAAAGACAAGCAATAACATTTTCGATTTAAGATTTACGATTTTATAGAGACGCAAAATTTTGCGTCTCTTTTTTTATTTTCCGATGCAGAAGCGACTGAAGATATGGTTGAGAATTTTTTCATCCATTTCAGACCTTTTTATTCCGTTCAGGGCCTGTTGTGCCGCACGTAATTGCATAACGGCTATTTCGTCGCTGTCATTTTGCAATTGCTCTATCGCATCCTGCACACAGTCAATAGCCTGCTTTACTGTCTTGGCATGACGCGGGGCAAGGGCAAGATAAGTCCCCCCACTCAATTCATCCTGCCCAGAGTCTATCTCAATAATCCCTTTTTCTATTTGCGTCTTTAACCGGTCGATAGTTTGCGGCTCTTTTACAGAGACAGTGACAAATTCAGCATCAAAGGTTCGCCGCAAAATTTCAAGTTTTTCGGCTGTGGCAGTTTCATCCAGCAGGTCACTTTTTGTCCCAACAGGCAATATTTTATTTTGAACCAAAGTGCGTATATGAATATCTTCGGATAGATCGAGCTTACTCATGTCGACGCAGAAAAGGCAGAGCTGGCTGTTTTTGGCGGCGCCAATAGCAGCTTGCTGGGCAAGCTGGTCAATAATATCGGCTGGCTTTGCCACCAGCCCGGCACAATCAAAGAGAACGTACTGGCAGTTTTCAGTTACCAGGTGCCCTGCCAATACATCCCGTGTAGTTTTGGCCTCTTCAGAGACAATGCTTCTTTCAATTCCGAGGAGCGTATTAACGAGGCTGCTTTTGCCAGCGTTGGCTGCGCCAGTTACCGCAACAGCCGGTATTTCCATCAATCTTTCACTGGATATATTGTCGTTCAACAAGGCCTGCAACTGTTCGCATATATCCCGTAATCGCAAAACTGCATCCTTTCGGCTGATAAATTCTATTCCTTCACCGCTAAAATCCAGACCGGCTTCGAGAAGACTAAGGCATTCGGTAATATTTTCGGTTATTGCGGCGGTACTGTCGCCGAGTCTGCCGTTAAGCATCCGCTGGGAGGCATCAAGCTGGAACTGGTTGGAACAGCAGATAATCTGGGCGACGGCTTCGGCCTGCGCAAGGTCAAACTTGCCGTTGAAATAGCCCCGAGCCGTAAATTCACCGGCTGCTGCGGGACGGACGCCTTTTTTGATAATGTCACTTAATACAAATTCGGTGACGCTGCAATTGGAATCGAAATGTATCTCGGCTGTGGTTTCGCCGGTATAGGAGTGCGGCTCGATGAAAAGATAGAGCTTTGCGTTAAGTTTGAAATCGCCGATTTTCAGCAAACCGGAATAAATGCCGGCTTCTTCTATAACCTGCGGCTTAAAAATATCACACAGCACTTTAGCTGTTGCGGCTCCGCTTATACGGAGTATGACCCTGCCGTCAGGTGTCGGCGAACTAACAGCGGCAATGGTATCGCCAAGATCAAACATTTCGTCTAATGATCCCGGAAAAATGGCTTCGGCTTTTTCTTTTTGGTTTTGCCGCCCATTTTCGAGGTTGTCGCCACAACGCCTTGCTGCTCGCGTTCTTCCTGCTCTTTGATGTGCTTTTTGATAACCTTCTGCTCTATCACGCCAGCAAAGGTGCTGGCCATAATGTAAAGGTTCAATGCCGAAGGCGCTTTGTAAAGCATCAACGGGAACAGTAGGGGCATCATTATCATCATCATTTTCTGCTGCTGCGCCATTTGGGGATTTGTGGCTGCTTGCGTTGGCATCATTTTCTGCTGGAGATAAAAGGCCACACCCATAAGTATCGGCAGCAGGTTGAACGAATCTATCTGCCAATTCACCAGCGGTATCGTAACCATCGGAAAATGGAACAGCGCATCCGGTACGGAAAGGTCGGTTATCCAGAACGGCAGAAACGCCTGACCGCGAAGAGCCACACTCGAAGATATCGCACTGTACAGTGATATCCAGATCGGCATCTGCACAAGCATCGGCAGCATTCCCATAATCGGAGAAGCTCCCTGCTCCTTATAAAGTGCCATAACTCTGCGGTTCATTTCAACCTTGTCGTTGGCGTATTTATTTTTTATCTGCTCGACCTGCGGGGCGATCTTGCCGAACTTGCTCATCGATATCTGGCTTTTCTTTGTCACCGGGTGTATCATCAAACGGATAAAAAAGACAAGAATGATTATCACAATGCCGTAATTGGGAATGAATTTGTATATCCAGTCCATAATCCAAAGTATCCCGAAGGCCAGCGGATTGAGTATCGATGCCGGGCAAATACAGCAGCCCATAAAATCAATCGTCTGAGAAAAAATCAAAGTGCGGTAAAGCTCGTTCTTATCGAAAATTCTCTTATCCTTAGGGCCGGCATAGAGCAGGATTTTATAATTTCGAGTGTCTCCTGCAGCAATTTTTAGGAGTTTAGAATTTAGTGCTGTCGCGATATTTTCATCGCCTGAATTTTTTTGCCCATCTGGATTATAAAATCTCGCTACCGGCTCAACGGCCCATCCGGATACAGCGTCATTATCACCCTGCGGCGCAAGAATACCTGCAAAATACTTATTTGTTACCGCCTCCCATAAAAACGCTCCCTTGCCTTCTAAAGACAATTTGTCATAGACGCTTTTTCCTTCGAATTTTTTAATATCTTTACGATCGGTATCAAATTGACCCGCATCGTTTAGAAACGCCCCGATAACTTTACGAGAGTCACTACGCACATCCTCGCGGTCTATCCCAGCCAGGCCGGTCAGCTCAAATGCAACAACCTGGTCAACGTCACTATCATTAGTTATGCTCAATGCGCAATCCAGGTCGAAACTATTCGGTCGAACCATATAGGTCTTGCGCAGGATTAACTGTTCCGCATCCGCTTTTTTATCATAGACTACCGCCTCAAATAAGCACTTCTGGCTTCCATCCGCGGCGGTTTCAACTCCTAAATTTTTCCAGTACAATTTATCCAGAGGCAATTTCTGGCCATATTCGCCCAAAACAAATCCGGCATTAGCCATCGACAGTATTTGTGTTCCGCTGATTTCGATAGGTTTAAGCAGAACCAGCGGCTGAGGGTTTTTGTAGTTTCGGTCATCGAAGTTGGTCAGCGTTACCGATTCTATCGCAGCGCCGCGCGTGTTCAATTTCACAAGAAATTCAAATCCACTATTCTTATCGAGTGAACCAAGGCTTATCGTTTCGGCAGCGCCGCCGCGAGCGCCAAAGATAACCGGCTCAGCGGCTTGTACCAATTGCGGCTGGGAATTCGGCTCATCGGCTGGTGCAGGAGTATCGGCATCTCCAATAACGGTTGTTTCGGCTTGAAGTTTGAAACAGCCCTCAGCGGAAGAGCTTTCTCCAAAAAGCCCGCTTTGTAAAACAAGTACGCCGCAAAAAATTACAAACGCTGTAATAACCAACCCGAATATTATTTTGTATTTCATAATTTGTCCTTTAGAAGCTTAGAAACAAGAGATTAAAAATAAGAGAAACAACGGCGCTGTGTCCGAATTTTCTAATTTCTAACGTCTAATTTCTTGTTCCCAATTTATCTTCCTTCTTTAAGCCGTTCGGCATGAAAATCATCCAACTCATCAATCGCCTTTATTTTTTTTATCGTAATTTCAACATCGTATTCAAGCCGCACAAAATGTACCCTGTTCTCATCGACATAAACATAGCTCGCTCGGCAGTCTCTGTCCCTCGGCTGACCGACCGAACCGCAATTGACTATGGCTTTTTCATGCGGCACTATGGGATAGCTGTCTCCCAATTCGTTCGGAAGATAAAAATCCGGTTCATCGATGAAGACCCCCGGTAAATGGGTGTGCCCAATAAAACAGATGTGTTTAATTTTGGCAAATTGAGCCTGTATCTTGACGAGGTTGCTGTACACGTCATCCGGAAAGATATATTCGTTTATCGGTTTACGGGGGGAGGCGTGGACAAATTCGATAACCGCAACCTGGCCGCCAAGTTTGGCCTTCAAGGTACGCCGCATCGGAAGATTTCCAAGAAAATCCCACCGCCTGTCCAGGTCTTCCTTGTCTTCTTCGCTTTCGAGCATCTCCCGCGTCCAGAAAGCGGCTTGTTCGGCAGCATAATTAAAATTGGTCGGCTCATAAAAAGCGGCAAAATCATGGTTGCCCAGTACACACCAATTTGCTTTCTTTATAATCAGATCGAGGCATTCACGAGGATTAGGCCCGTAACCTATTACGTCGCCAAGACAGTAAATGGTCTTTATTCGGCGTTTCTCGATATCATCGAGAACGACTGTCAATGCCTCAAGATTACTGTGAATATCACTGATTACCGCAAACATATCTTAAATGTCAAACCTCATTGGACTGTAAAACCATAATTTTTAGCAGAAACCAGGCATATTTACCAGAAGATTTTGCCGGATATAGCATTCTCCACTATCTGACGACCGCAATTGTAGCCTTTTATCTATTTAATTGCAACTATTGGCTGTGTTGTTATAATAGTAGCCTTGAAAAAATCGTTAACTCAATAAAAGAGAATTCTTTATGGTCGATGTAACGCTGCTTGAGACCTGTAATCTGATAAAACGCTATTCCGGCAGGACGGTGGTCAATAGTGTCTCGTTAAAAATAGCCCAAAGAAGTATAGTGGGGCTCCTCGGTCGTAACGGTGCCGGCAAAACCACCAGTTTCCGAATGATAATGGGGATGGTAACTCCCGATGCCGGAGATGTGATCTTCGAGGGGCACAATATCACAAAGCTGCCGATGTATAAGCGAGCACGGCTGGGGATGGGCTATCTGTCGCAGGAACCAAGCATTTTTCAAAGGCTTTCCGTCCGCGAAAACCTGCACGCTATTCTCGAAACCATGTCGATTACCAGAGCCGAACGCGACCGCAAGGCCGAAATGCTCATCGAACGATTCGGCCTGACCGAAGTTGCCAACAGTCACGGCAGATTCCTTTCCGGCGGGGAGCGGCGAAAATTGGAAATCGCCCGCGCGATGGTGACCGATCCGTCACTTATACTGCTGGATGAGCCCTTCAGCGGGGTTGACCCTATCGCCGTCGAAGAACTTCAGCACGAGATCAAACGCCTCGTTGCCTCAGGTGTCAGCATTTTGATAACCGACCACAACGTCGAGCGGACACTGGAAGTTTGTGATGTAGCTTATATAATTGATCACGGTCATGTCATCGGGCAAGGCCCACCAGCCGATATTATAAAGAATGAGACCGTAATTAAGAATTATCTCGGCCATACGTTCCAAAGCCGCCAACTCGATAGGATTGAGGATTGAACGGAGAGCACAAAATGGTTGATGTCGAAAAATGCAGGATGACGCGGTATCCGGCGAAGGTTCTGGGCAAGCCTTCAAAACAAGTGGAAACTATTGATGATGATGTCCATCGGCTGGTCGAAAAAATGACCGATATTATGTTCAAACATAAGGGAATTGGCCTTGCCGCTCCGCAGGCGGGGATAGATTTGCGGCTGTTCATTATCTCGCTTGACGGCAGCCGCGAACAATTACGTGTTTATATCAATCCAACCGTTACACCGGATGGTGATCTCGATTCGGCGGAGGAAGGGTGTCTTTCAATACCCGGTATCTATACCAAAGTCAAGCGATACAAGAAAGCCTCCGTTACAGCCACCGACCTTAACGGAAACAAATTTACCGAAGAGGCCGAAGGTCTCCATGCAAGGTGCCTTCAGCACGAATACGACCATATACAGGGCATCACGATAGCCGACCGGATGGGCACGGCTGCCAAGATCGCCCATCGAAAAACGCTCAAAAGATTGGCTGAAAGCAGCGAAGAAAAATGAATATAGTTTTTTTGGGCAGCGGAGAATTCGGCTTGCACTGCCTCGACGCTCTAAGTAGCGGAAGGCACAGGCTTTCTTTTGTAATCACTCAACCCGCTCACGGAGCAGGACGCGGAAGACATCTTCGCCCCACACCGGTCGCACAATGGGCAACCAAAAATAATGTTCCGTTTGCCGAGGCAGCGAATATAAATTCTCCCGAAGCGATAAGAAAAATCAGGGAATGCAAGCCGGATATTCTTGTGGTGATAGCGTTCGGGCAAAAAGTAGGCAGCGAAGTAATTGATATCGCGCCGAATAAGGCGATAAATGTCCACGCCTCGCTTTTGCCGAAATACAGGGGAGCGGCTCCGATAAACTGGGCTATCGTCAACGGCGAAACCGAGACGGGAATAAGCATTATCACGCTCGCCGAGAAAATGGACACAGGCCAAATCCTTTCGCAGGTAAAAACATCTATCAGCAGCGAGGATACGGCAGGAAGTCTGCACGACCGGCTTGCGGAAATTTCAGCGCCGGTTCTGCTGGATACGATCGACCAAATCGAAAACGGCACAGCCGAATATATCGAACAAGATCACGCCAAAGCCACGCTTGCTGGGAAGTTGAAGAAATCCGACGGCTTTATTGATTTTTCCCAGCCTGCAGAAGTTATCGAAAGGAAAATACGAGGCTTTTGGCCATGGCCGGAGGCGGCTGCATATTATGTCTCAGCAGAAACACAGAAATGCTGGCGCACGATTTTTGTCAAAGCGGCGGTGGTCAAAACAGATAATCCTAAAAATCTCGCACCCGGTCTGCTCGATGAAAATCTAAATGTTATTTGCGGCACAGACGCGTTGAAGATCGAAAAATTAAAACCTGCTGGCAGCGGTCTTATGGATTTTGCCGATTTCGTAAACGGCAGGAACACCCGCCCCGGCAATTTGTTCATGAGAATAGACTGGTGAATAAGGGAAACGCACGATTTGTGGCGGCTGATGTTCTTGATGAACTTCAAAAAAAGAAAAACGAATTTGTCACGCCCATTCTTCACCGCCGCCTCAAAGACACCAACGAAAAACAGCGGACAACCGATATTGTGCTGGGTACACTTCGCTGCCGCGATACAATCGACCATATCATAACAACCTGCGGCCAAATCGCTATCCAACGGATTGCTGACAAACTCATGAACACATTGCGAATCGCCGTCTGCGAGCTTATCTATAATCCACTGACGCCAGATTATTCGATTATCAACGACGCGGTGGAAAATACAAAACACCTCACAGGCCAAAAACAATCCGCCTTTGTGAACGCAATTTTGCGAAAAATCCAGCGGAGTATAAAAACAAGAAATATCGTACTCACTGCCGCGAATACGCGAAATATAAATCCCCGCGATTCAGAAAGCGGCTGTGACTTTATTAACGAGCTTTTGCCGGATGCGGAAACCGACCTCGCTTCTTATCTAAATCTTGCTCTTTCACTGCCGAAATTTCTTATCGCTGAATGGATTAGTATTTACGGCGAGCAAAAAGCGAGGGAT
>JAQURJ010000095.1 GCA_028715705.1 Phycisphaerae bacterium
TTTACGCTTTCCGGGGCGCTCAGCCGCAGATATTCCTCCAGCGACTCAAAAACGCATCCGCTGAGGCGGTCCGAGTTGACCTGACAGACAATTGGCGATCGAGGCAGCGGATACTGGATTTTGTAAATAAAGTGTTTTCGCGAATAATGACTGCCGGCATCGCTTCGATAGATTACAACAAGGCCGCGATGCTGCGAAGCGGAGTTGACGATGGATTTGAAAATACCGGGCCGCTTGTGGAATTTCATATACTTGATGAGCAGGCTCTTGACGACGAAGGCGATTTAGAGAATGAAGAGAATGCCCCCGTTGATACAGTGACGGCGAGGCAGAGGCAGGCCGGTCTTATTGCAAGAAGAATTCTGGAACTAACCGGGCAAGCGGGAAATGCTGAGCAGATTTTTGACGAGCAGAGCAACGGGTATCGGAACGCAAGGTACAGTGACATTGTGATTTTGATGCGTTCGCCGTCTAACCGAGTGAATGATTACGTGGAGGTGTTTCGGCTGGCAGGGATTCCTGTGAGCTGTGAAACGGCAGCAGGGTACTTTGAGACGACCGAAATTAACGATATGCTCAGTCTGCTGAAGGTGCTTGACAATCCGCAGCGGGATATTGAGTTTGCGGCTGTGCTGCGAAGTCCTGTTTTTGGCATAACGGATTCGCAGCTTGTGAAGATAAAGCTGCATACCTCGGAAGAAAAAATAGGTTTCTACCAGCGAGCTGCAGCGTATGCCGAAAATGGAAGTGATTTACAATTGCGGCAGCGACTTGTGGAGATATTTAATTGTCTGGACAAGTGGCGGACGCAGGCAAGACGTAAGAGTCTGGCCGATTTGATATGGGATATATATCGTGTGACAAATTTGCCGGCTGTAGTTTCTGCGCTGCCGAACGGCAAGACGCGGCGGGCAAATCTGTTAAAGCTGCATGAGCGGGCTATACAGTTCGAGGGGTTTGCCAGTGCCCGGCCCGTACCGACACTGCACAGGTTCGTGCGTTTCATAGAGCGATTAAACGAGACGGGACGCGACTGGTCACCAGCAGAACCGAATCCGGCACAGGATGCGGTACGGATAATAAGTGTTCATAAGGCCAAGGGGTTGGAATTTCCAATAGTGTTCCTTGCCGAATTGAACGCACGGTTTAATCTTTCCGACCGCAGCGATGAATGCCTGCTGGATGAGGATGATGGAATAGGGCTGAAAGTTATCGACACGAACGCGAATGTTAAGCTGGCAGGGCTGTCCCATCAGGTTATCGCGGAGAATCGTTTGGCCACTTCGCTTGCCGAGGAAATGCGGGTGTTGTATGTTGCGCTTACGAGGGCAAAGCAAAGGTTGATACTGACAGCCTGTGAAAAACATAAAAAATGCAGAAAGGATGCCTGTGAGGGGCTTTTATTCGGAAATGGGGCGTTGCCGCAGTGGCTGACAGGTTCAGTGCGAACACCGCTGTCGTGGCTGTTATTATCACTTGCCGACCAGAGGGAACTGCATCGAGTGCTTGAGACCGATTTTGTTTCTCAGTGTGGTGATGAAAATATTTGCACGTTCAGGATGTATCTGCAGGATTCTTTAATCGGCATATCGAATTATGTGATGGGTTTGCGAAACGCCAAAAGAATCAGTCGTAAAATTGACACGGCTTCCACCGACAATGAACTTCTTAAAAAAGTAAAAGAGCAAATTTCTCATAAGTATATTTTCGATGAATTGACTCGGACGCCGGCGAAAACTTCAGTATCACAATTGACGCATTCAGGTGATATCTATTATACAACAGACGTATCCGGTGCATTCTCTCGGCTGCCGGCGGAATTTTTTTCGGAAGCGAAAATAGATAGCCGCCTTACTGGCACGGCGTATCATCTTGTCCTTTCAATGATAGATTTGCGAAACGGTGTCGATGAAAAAACTATACGAGAAACTATAGAAAAACTTGTTAGCGAAGGGGCGATAAGCTCCGCTGTGGCAAGTGAACTGGATATCCGAAATGTACTATCATTTTTTGAAAGCGAAATCGGGCAAGAAGTACTTAACGGAAAAAATACCGTTTATCGGGAATGGTCGTTTTCATGTTCGCTTGGTGATGGCAATGAGGTGGTGGTGCAGGGTATTATTGATATGCTGGTCAAAACGCCGGACGGCTGGCGGATAATTGATTTCAAGACGGACAGGGTAAGCGAATCGCAGACAGCCGAAAGGGCTGAAAGGTATCGGATGCAGCTTGGGTATTACGAAGAAGCGGTACGCAAAGTATTCAGGACAGAGCGGATAGAGAAGTGGATTTATTTTTTGCGACCCGGGTGTGCGGTCAAAATCGATTGAAATGAAACGAAAGCTTTTATGCTTGTCTTGGGGTTATTCATTCGTATAATAAACCGCCGGTTGAAATGGTATTTTTAGGTAATTTTGGAGAATTTTATGGCACAGGCACCAAAAGCCAACGCAATAATAGGCCAATCAGGCGGACCGACAGGCGTAATCAACGCTTCGCTGGTCGGAGTTATCGAAGAAGCCCGCAAGCACCCTGAAATCCAGACTTTATACGGTTCGGTTCATGCTGTAGCCGGTATGGTTAAAGAAGAATTTGTTGACCTTGGGAAAATTTCGGCTGATACGCTGGAAATCGTAGCGGCGTCGCCGTCATCGGCACTGGGTTCCAGCCGCGATAAGCCGGATGCCGAATACTGCAAAAAGATTCTTGACGTGTTCAAAAAGCGTAATATTCGCTATTTCTTCTATATCGGCGGCAATGATTCGGCTAATACCGCGTATATTATCAACAAAATGGCTGTCGAGGCCGGTTATGATATGCGGGCGTTCCATGTGCCCAAGACCGTTGATAACGACCTTCTGGTTACTGACCACTGCCCTGGATTCGGAACGGCTGGGCGTTTTGTAAGCTGTGCCCTGATGGGCGATGATCTGGATAACCGTGCGCTTGCCGGTGTCAAGATAGATGTTATCATGGGACGTCATGCGGGCTTTTTGACGGCAGCGAGCGCATTGGGCAGGCAGCGTGATGACGATGGACCGCATTTGGTTTATCTGCCGGAACGGCCCGTGAGTATGGATAAGTTCCTCTCCGATGTTGAGGGTGTGTATAAAAAATTAGGTCGATGCGTAATCGCTGTAAGTGAAGGCATGGCAGATGTCGATCACAAGACCTGGGCCGAAAAGCTGGTGGAAAACGCCGAGCGCGATGCCCATGGTAATGTACAGCTTAGCGGTACCGGGGCATTAGCTGATTTTCTCGCAGGACAGATCAAGAGCAAGCTGAAGGTTAAACGCGTTCGTGCCGACACCTTCGGATACCTGCAAAGGAGCTTTGCCGGTTTGCAGTCGGAAGTTGATGTTGACGAAGCTCGCCGCTGCGGCCGTGAAGCGGTCAAATACTCTATGACCGATATAAGCGGTTCGGTGGCTATGAAACGCACGGGTAATGGCAAAAATTACGGGGTGGAACTTTTCCGCACGGAACTTGCAAATGTTGCCGAAAAGACCAAATCAATGCCGGATGAATATATCAATGCGGAAGGTAACGATATTACCGATGCTTTTATTGAATATGCCCTGCCGCTGGTGGGTAAATTGCCGAAGACCGAATACCTTGGGAATTACCCGAAGGTGTAAAAAAGCACGTATTGACGCAGGAGTCAATACTTCCAACGTTATAATGTTCTGCATGGCTTGAGTTTTTGTGATTAACGTGTTTTTTGGCTAAAAATACAATATCACAACTCAAGCCTTTTTCAATCCACCCCCAACCTTTGGGACGTTAATGAAATTTTTTTCTTCTTTTTTGTCAACCGAATGGTAAAAATAGGTGTCTAAAGGGACAGATGGGGCAATAGATTAATGGAGCAAAGCGACAAGAATCTGGTAGCCGCCCATTGTGAGGGCGACACGCAAGCGTTCGGCGAGATTATCCGACGCTATGGTGATGTTATGCTGGGATATTTGGCAAAAATGTGCGGAAATCGTGAAAAAGCAGAGGATTTTTTTCAGGAGACCTTTCAGCGGGTTCACCAAAAAGCCCATACTTTCCGGGGTGAACGGCTAAAACCGTGGCTTTTGACCATAGCGATGCGGGTTGCAATAAACGGATTGCGAAAGACAAATAAGCTTCCAGCTGTTTCGCTTAACCAGACCAATTGCGATGGTGACTGCGAAATTGAGGTAGAAATAAAAGATGATTCACAAAATCCGGCACAGCAGGTGATGAAGAATGAAAGAAAAGAACAGGTGCGGGCGGTGATTGCGATTTTGCCGCCGAAACAGCGGGCGACGCTGATATTGGCGTATTATCAGCAATTAAGCTACCCGGAGATCGCACAGGTAATGGGCTGTTCGGTGGGGACGGTTAAGACGCAGATGTATAGGGCGCTTCGGATGTTGGCCGAAAAATTGCCCAGCGGGGATATAAAATGAATACACATTTGACGCAAAAAGAACTTATCGAATATCAGTTCGGCCTTGCCGGACCGAATGAAACACAGCGGATAGCTAAACACATTGAGACTTGTGCCGATTGTTCGAAAATGGCGGAACAGTTAAAGGGGAAGTTTTCTTCGCTGGAACTTTTGCGTGATGATGCAAAGGCCAATGACGAACTTATCCGACGAACGATTGAACAGGCGAAAAAACAAGTACCGCGAAAGATAATCATATTGAAAAGACCGCTCTGGCTGGGCGCAGCCGCGGCTGTGATACTATTATGTTTGGTGCTTATGCTGCCAGACAGTGCAGAACAGAAAAAACAGGATGGCGGAATTGCAAGACACGATGTCCCAGAGCCAAAAGCGCTGCATAAGGAAAATTCTAGACAATTAGCTCTCAATATTGATTCAGATATAAAAGCCGAGCGGATTGTTGCAAAGCCGATGGCAAAAATGACAGCGGCTGATACAGTAGGTACATTGTTAGAGGCAGAAGATGATATATCTGAAAAGCCGCCGTTTGCTCCGGCAAGCGCGATAGAATTGGTGACATTGCCGCGGCGAGATAATGTCCAGATTACCGTTTACAATTCCGCGGATTTAACGCTTGTTCGCGAGCGGAGGAATCTGACGCTAAAAAAGGGTTGGAACTGGCTGCAATTCATGTGGGCAAATACACTTATAGACCCAACAAGCCTTAGCCTCGAACCGCTCAAGCAATCGGACAAAATCGAAATCCAGCAGCTTGTTTATCCAGCCGGACTGAAAGATATCGGCAGATGGCTTATACGCTCAAAGGTGGAAGGGCAGGTGCCGTTTGAGATAACGTATTTTACCAGCGGCCTGTCGTGGCGGGCGTTTTATATGGGGACGCTTTCCGCCGATGAACGGAAAATGCGGCTGGAAGGTTATGTCCGGGTTGAAAACAACAGCGGAGAGGATTACGAGAACGCCCAAACACGGCTAATTGTTGGCAAGATACACCAGCTTGACCAAATCGCCGAACTTGCCAAACGACAATATCCGTACGGAAGTCCGATACAGGAATGGTTTGAAGACAATGTTAAATTCGATGGCAAAGGTATCAAAAATAATCGCCCGGATATTGGCGGGAAATTTAATAATTATGATGCTGATTTAGATTTTGCTATGGGCGGCGATAAGCCGAAGGAAATTATAAAAGAGGGCTTGAGCGAGTATTTCCTTTATACCATCGAAGGAACGGAGACTATAGAGGACAAATGGGGCAAGCGGCTGATTTCTTTTGAAGCTGACGATGTAAATGTAACGAGCCTGTATAAGTATGATGACCAGCGGTGGGGCGGGCGGACGATGCGGTTTGTCTCATTTGCCAACGACAAAGAGCACAATCTAGGTGAAACGCCTATTCCAAACGGCGATGTCCGCATATACAGCCTCGCTGACACAGACAGCCGATTATCCTACATAGGCGGAACAAATGTAAAATATATCCCTGTCGATGAGGATGTTGAGTTGGATCTCGGTCAGGCTCGGCTGGTGAAAGTCGAGCCGGTGCTCATGCACTTTGCGAAAACTGATTTTGTCTTTGATGAAAAGGGTAATATCACCGGTTGGGACGAGATATGTTTTTGGAAAGTTGATGTCACTAATACTCGCAAACTGCCGGTCGAGATAGAAATTACCAGGGGCTTTACTACAGCCTACTGGTCGATTGAATATGAGAAGGAAAAGGCTGCGTATGAAAAGCACGATGCTACTCATGCAAGATTTAAACTTAAACTCG
The DNA here is from genome assembly GCA_028715705.1 of Phycisphaerae bacterium. Taxonomy (GTDB): domain Bacteria; phylum Planctomycetota; class Phycisphaerae; order Sedimentisphaerales; family Anaerobacaceae; genus JAQURJ01. The sequence continues at coordinate 6,210 of JAQURJ010000095.1, forward strand.
AACCGGAAACTAAACAAAACTTTACCTATACCGTGACAACAAGTCACGGCATAAGAGAGCAATTATCAAAAGAAAATAATACAAACTTTATATCGAATTCAATTCAGGAGATTTTACAATGAACATGAAACTTAAAAAAATGATTTTGCTGGTATTGCTCGCCGTGATGTGCGGCGTAAGTTTTGGCAGGATAAAACTTGTCGCTTTGCCAGAGCGTGCGGCGACGGTTATCCGGCTGGACAATCCTAATTTTACTCTCATAGAGGAAGAGCGGGTGCTTACCCTCCAGAAAGGCCTTAATAAGGTGGATTTTTCATGGAAGGCAGTCAGTATCGACGCCGATTCCATTCGACTTGCGGTGCTCGACAATCCAGACAAGGTGACATTGCTAAGTGTCAGCTATCCGCCCAATGAAGCGGCTCTAGTCTGGGAGATAAACAGTGACAGCGACTATGCCGAGACGGTGCGGATAAGCTATCTATTGCGTAATATCGACCGGCTCATCACATACAAGGCCATAGCCGATAAAGCCGAAACCAATGTTGACCTGACAAGTTTTCTTGTGCTGCGAAATTTCAGCGGTGAGGATTTCGACATGGCCAGTGTCTTACTTGATTATGGTCAGGCGTTTGAGCAGGGTATCCGCCATGAAGAGACAAAGCAGATGCAGTTTTTAAATGTTCCTAAAGTTCCTATACAGAAGGTGTGGACGTTCGATGCTGCGCAGTTGCCGTGGGACCCGGAAAAGCTTGAGAATAAAAACGTCGGTATTCCCGTCAGCTACCGCATAGTCAATGACGAAAAGAGCGGCTTGGGCGGCTTTGCACTCTGGGGCGGCAAGGCGAGGATTTTCCAGCAGGACGGGCAGGGCAGCACGATATTTCTTGGCGAGGATGTCACTAACCTTGTTCCTGTTGGTGAAAAGACCGAACTTTACATCGGTGACAGCCGCGATATCGTCGTAACCCAGCGAAAGATGAAGGATGAGCAGACCAACGTGCGAAGGAACAACAAAGGCGCAGTAGTCTTGTACGATACCGATGAGATAATCACCGCAAAAATAGAAAATTTCAAGGATAGCTCGGCTGTGCTTACTGCGATTGAGCATATCCCCGGCCAGTGGGAAATGAAAAAGTGCAATATGAAATACGAGCAAAAAGATGCGGAAACATTGAAATTTGAGATTACCCTTGCGGCGCACGAGAAAAAAGAACTTGAAATGCGCTACAGCCGCAAGAACATCCGTCCATAATTTGTAAACACTTAAAATGAGGAATATAAAAATGAAACGTTCAATTATAATACTGATAATAATTGTCACCGCAATTTCAGTGCAGGCCAAGATCGACCTCGTTACACTTCCTACAAGGGACACCGTTCAGATAACCATCTACAATTCGGCTGATATGACCCTTGTTCGTGAGAGCCGCGCATTGACACTGAAGGAAGGGGCAAATAGTTTGCAGTTTTCATGGGCGAATACCCTTATCGATCCGACCAGCCTCGAAATGCTGCCAAAAGCCAACGCCGATAAGATCAATATCGCAGACCTTACTTTCCCGCCGCGTGTGCAGAATC
>JAQURJ010000096.1 GCA_028715705.1 Phycisphaerae bacterium
TATCCAGAAAAGCGGCGCGTGGTTCAATCACGGCACAACAAGGCTTGGTCAGGGTCGTGACAATGCTAAAAAGTTCCTTCAGGAAAATAAGGATATGCTCGAAATAATAAAAAATGAAATTTTGGTCGCCAAGGGATTGGCCGTGGCAGAAGAAAATAAAATTGGTAAGAAATAGAAAGGCTAAGTAGTTTGGTCAAGGCAAAGCAGTGAGTTTGGTTATTGGTAGCGGGGGTGAGTGTAAAACCACACCACATAACCATACAACTTAACTCACCGCCTAACCCTAACCACATGACTTTTGATTTAGGATATATGTTATGTTGACGTCGCAGGAGATACGGGGCGGCTTTATAGATTTCTTCAAGTCGCTGGATCACAAGTTCATACCCAGCTCGCCGATAGTTCCTATCGGCGACGAAACACTTTTATTTGCCAATGCCGGTATGAACCAGTACAAGGATATATTCCTCGGATTGCGTGCGCCTGACGCGAAACGCGCGGCGAACAGTCAGAAATGCCTGCGGGTCAGCGGAAAGCATAACGACCTTGAAGAAGTCGGCAAGGACACGTACCACCACACCTTTTTCGAGATGCTCGGCAACTGGTCATTCAACGACTATTTCAAAGCAGAAGCAATAGAATGGGCGTGGAAACTTTTGACCGAGGTTTGGAAGATAGACCCGAATCAGCTTTGGGCGACGGTCTTTGTCGGTGACAGAGAAGATAATATACCCCGTGACAGTGAAGCGGAAAAGCTGTGGACAAAGGTGACATCTATCAGGCCAGAGCGTGTGCTTGCGTTCGGTAAAAAAGATAATTTCTGGGAAATGGGCGCGACAGGGCCTTGCGGGCCGTGCAGCGAGATACATATTGACCTTGGCTCCGAAAGGTGCGACAAACAAGATGTACCTGGTCATAAGTGCGAGGTGAATGCCGGCTGTGCGAGATTTATCGAACTGTGGAATCTTGTTTTCATCCAGTATAATCGCGGTGAGGATGGCAAACTTACGCCGCTGAACGCTCATTATATAGACACCGGTGCCGGTCTTGAGCGAGTTACAGCCGTTTTGCAGAACAAGAAAAGTAATTACGATACCGACCTGTTTATGCCCATAATTGGCGCGGTCGAGCAAATGACCGGACGCAAATATACCTCTAAACTGCACAATCACGACGACAACGCCTTTCGCGTCATAGCCGACCATATTCGCACACTTATCTTTGCCATTACTGACGGGGCGACACCTTCAAATGACGGGCGAGGTTACGTAATACGCAGGATTTTGCGCCGTGCGTCTCGGTTTGGCAGGGAACTGGATATGCACAAACCGTTCCTTTGTGATCTTGTACCGGTTGTTGTGGATATGATGGGTGACGCTTTTGCTGAGATAAAAGTACGCAGCGATTACGTTTCAACGGTTATAGAAGCCGAAGAAAAAAGTTTCAATCGTACGCTTGATAGGGGTATCGAGATATTCAATTCAGCCGCCCAGCAGGCCGCAAAGAGCGAACAAAAAACTGTTAGCGGCGATGACGCTTTTTCGCTTTACGACACTTATGGTTTTCCGCTTGACCTGACCCAGCTCATGGCACAGGAACGCGGTCTTGCTGTGGATACCCCCAAATTTGACGAGTTGATGCAGCAGCAGCGCAACCGTGCGCGTGCCGCGCAGAAGACAAGCGGCATTTCGACTCTTGTATCGCAGACACAGCTTCCCGTCACCGAAGATGTTCATAAGTATGAAACAGAACGCTGCGAGACGAAGGTAGTCGGCTTTATAAGCGACAAGGGATTTTCAGCGGCTGGGACGGTTCCTGTCGATATTGAGGTGGGACTGGTGCTGGGTAGAACCTGTTTTTACGCCGAATCCGGCGGGCAGGTCGGCGATTGTGGCAAGATTGAGTTTGACGGCGGGACATTCGTGGTGGAGAACACAACAAAACTTGCCGATTGTGTCCTTCATCATGGCCAGATTGCCGAAGGCACACTTTCGGTTGGCGAAACTGTTACGGCTGTAGTAAGTAAGGACCGCCAGTCGGTTAAAAGAAATCACACGGCTACGCACCTTCTGCAATGGGCGCTTCAGCAGACGCTTGGCAGTGACGTTCGCCAGCAGGGCAGCCTTGTCGGTACCGAATATCTGCGGTTCGATTTCACATGGCCAAAGGCAATGGAAGAAAACCAAATAGCTGAAACAGAAAGATTGGTGCAGGAAAAAATTACCGAGGATCTGCCGGTGACATGTTCGGTTCTGCCGCGCCAAGAAGCCGAAAAGCTTGGAGCTATGGCGCTGTTTGGCGAAAAATATGGTGAACAGGTGCGCGTTGTTGCACTGGGAACGCCTGATGAAAAACAATTGACCGAGGCGTTCAGCCGGGAATTTTGTGGAGGAACGCATGTTGGAAATCTGGGACAGATTGGTGATTTTAAGATAACAAAGGAAGAGAGCGTATCGGCTGGAGTGCGGCGTATAACTGCGATAACCGGAAGAACGCTGGCTGATTACCTGCACAAGCGGTCAGACATCGTTGACAGTTTGGTAAAAAATCTAAAAGTTCCAGCCGAAGGGATAATCGAGCGGATTGAGCAGCTATTGGCAGAAAACAAAAAACTCGCCAAGGACCTGAAGACCGCTGCGCAAAAAGGCGGCAGTGATACTCTGGGTCAGGTTCGGGAACTGCTCGGATCGTGCGAGCGAATAGGTGACACTGCCGTTGTAGTAGGCAAAATCTCTTCAGCCGATATTGAACAGGTTCGCGGCGCGATAGATATGCTCCGAAAGAAAGAAAAATCGGTAGCTGTGGTACTTGGTTTTGGCGAAGAAGATAAAGTTACATTGATTGCGGCTGTGACCGACGATTTGATCAAAAAAGGATTAAAAGCCGGTGACATTGTCAAAGAGATAGCTCCAATAGTTGACGGCGGAGGGGGAGGCCGCCCCCAGATGGCGCAAGCCGGCGGCAAAAATCCGGCGAAACTCGACGAAGCCCTTCAGAAGGCCAAAGAATTGATGAAGCTAAAGCTTGCGTAGAATTTTTGCTCGCGATAACGTAAAATATTTATTCTTTCCTCGTGAGGATGATATTTGCCCACGGAGGGATATTTGTTAAAATTTCGTAGCAGATAGTTCCACTCGTTTCTGCTAAAGAATACACACCGCAGGGTGAATCAAATCTATTGTCAATAACAGTGACTGGCTGCCCCAACTGGGCATCAGGTATATCGGTTATATCAATGATTATCTGATTCATAGTGACTCTGCCAATAACTGGCGCCGGTTTATCGTTCACTATAAGTTTAATTTTGTTTGAAAAGAATCGCCAAAAACCGTCAGAATACCCTACCGGCAGCACGGCGATTTTTGTTGTGCGGTTAGCGGTAAAAGTTCTGCCGTAGCTGACCGATCGGCCTTTTCCGATCCTGGTTATATGAACTATCGGAGCTGCAAGCTTTAAGGCAGGCTTTAATTCGACCGGCAGCGGTTTTTCAATGGTTGAATAGCCATATATTGATATACCGCAACGAACCATATCAAAATGAGATTCGGGCAATTTTATTGTCGCCGCGCTGTTGGCAGCGTGAATGATAACATCTTTTGTAAAATATGTACGCAAATTTTGGAGCACTCTTTGAAAGCAATTGATTTGTTCTTTAGCAAATGATAAATCTTTTTCATCCGCTGTTGCGAAATGAGTGTAAATCCCGGCAAGTTGCATTGTCCGGCAGTTGCAAACAAAATCAACAAGTTCTTCCGCTTCTGAATCGCTAACGCCGCATCTGCCCATACCTGTGTCAATTTTTATATGAACCCTGAGCTTAACAAGGGTGTTTTTAAGAATGGATTCGATATATTTTGCCGTTTCTATCGAAGCCAGCGTGCAGTGCAATTCAAGTTGTGCACATCTAAATAAAGTCTCTTTGCTTTGACCCGTGTGCAGAGGCTCAAGAACGAGTATCTGTTGTTTATTAACTGATTCAGCAATGTAAAATGCCTCATAAATGCTGGCAACGCCAAAGAAATCAACATCTGTGGTTTTGAGAATATTGACAACTTCTCGTATCCCGTGACCGTAAGCGTTAGCTTTGACAACTGCGCAGAATTTCACATTTGGTTTACAGCGGTTTCTGAGGGCTTTAACGTTATGAAAAAGCGCATCAGGATATAAATATACCTTTATGTCGTCTCTTTTGAAGTATTCTTTCATAAGTTAAAGTATGAATTTTGCTGCGCTGCCATCAGGCAGATATTCACAAGTCGAGAATTCAGTGTAACTTAAAAAAATACCCCGGACAGGATTCGAACCTGTAACCTTCGGTTCCGAAGACCGAAGCTCTATCCATTTGAGCTACCGAGGCGACAAAAATGCAAATTTACATCCTGCCAGCGGCTATTGCAAGCAAAAAAACAGCAGCATGCACAAAATGACCATGTGTCCCAAAATCGCCAAAACCGTTTTTCTTATATGATTTAGCCGCTTTTGGAGGGCAGACTTGACTTTTTGAAATTTTCGCCTATATAACAATAGCCGATCTCTATTTTGCCGGAGTTGGAAGAGTTATGAAAAGGATTTGATATTTAAGGGGACGCAGTATGCTGCGTCCTGTTGTTTTTTTGCGGTTGGCGGAGAGTTTATTTTAATGGCAGGTTTAGACCGTGATCTTGTAACCAGAGTTCAGCAGGCAAACGACATCGTGGATGTGGTTTCCGAACATGTTAGCCTTACAAAAAAAGGTAGAGAGATGGTCGGCCTTTGCCCATTCCATGACGACCACAGCCCCAGTTTCTTCGTCAGTCCCGCAAAGCAGATATTCAAGTGTTTTCCATGTGGCGCCGGTGGAGACGTTATAAAATTTGTCCAGATGCGGGAGAATCTTTCTTTCGGCCAGGCGCTCGAACGTCTTGCCGAACGAGCCGGCATTCAGATACAATTGCCAAAGTACCACCACACCGATAAAGACAAAAGCACCGACATTGACCCGAACCGGCTTGCAAAAGCCAACCTTTGGGCGATGAACCACTTTAAAAAAAATCTCGCCGATCCCCAAAAAGGCAAAATTGCCATAGATTACCTGTCGCAGCGGCAGATAAACGCCGAATCCATCGAAAAATGGCGGCTTGGCTATGCAGCCGAAAATGACGACATCGTCAATACTGCCCGTGCCGCGAACGCCTCGCTTGAAATGCTTTCCAAAGCGGGGCTGGCGATACAGCGCCCCGGTGAATTTGCCGATAGACTGACCAACCGGCTGATTTTCCCTATAACCGATGTCGCAGGCAGGGTAATAGGATTTGGAGCAAGAACTCTCGATGGCAGCGGCGCAAAATATATCAATTCCCCTACAACGCCGCTTTTCGATAAAAGCAACTGCCTTTACGGCCTCGAGCAGGCTCGCCATGAAATCGTCTCGCAGGGCTATGCCGTGGTCGTCGAAGGCTATACCGATGTCATTATGGCCCATCAGTTTGGATGTCGAAATGTCATAGCCACACTTGGAACCAGTTTTACCGAAGGCCACGCCCGCATCATTAGGCGATTCGCACGCAAAATTATGCTTCTATTCGATAGTGACATTGCCGGTACGGAAGCGGCTAACCGGGCACTTGATATGTGCCTTTTGCAAAATGTCGATATTCGCATCGCCTTCGTGCAGGAAAGCAAAGACCCTTGCGATTTTCTGCTCAAAGCCGGAAAAGACGGATTCGACAAACTCATGGAAGACGCGATCGATGTCTTTGAGTTCAAATGGGACCGAATATGCAAAAAGTTCCATTCCGGTGATACCATGACCGACCAAAAAGCCGCTGCGGATGAATATCTTCAGACTCTTGCAATCGCGTTTTCTGCGGGAAATCTTGACCCTATCCAGCGGGGACTGTTGATAAACAGGATATCTCGAATTGTCGGCATCAGTGATCAGGCAACGCTGACAAACAATCTTTTACAGCGCGCAAAACGCACCCCCCGCGCCTCGGCTGCGGTTTTACCCAACAGCAAGGTCGTAAGTTTCACCCCGGACAGTCTATACCGATTTGCCCAGCGGGAAATTCTCGAGGTTCTGCTCAACGCACCGCAGCTTTACGGCGATGTTTGCGACAGGATAAGTATTAATGATTTTGATACGCCGGAACTGAAAATGATCGCGGGAACATTGTTTGAAAGGTTTTCCGGTGGGCAAAAGATTGCTCTTACGGATATTCTCTCAGGTATCGAATCGGTAGAATACAGTAATCTGGTTATCGAACTTTCTGAAGCCGGCGAGAAAAAGGGTAATTACAGTGTACGGCTTAATGACGCGGTTTTGGCCATTGAGCAGTCCCGCTGCGAACAGGAGGGGCAGAGGATAAAAGAAACAGATGGGTCGCTTTATTTGAAGCACATTTCCCAAAAGGCGTCCGCCCCTGATCGCAGGAAAATGGGAATGAGATAAACGAACTTTAATTGTAAAAACTCGTATCCTGATGCGTCTGGATTTTGTAAATATATAATTTTTTGAGGTTCAAGAAGTGAGCGATAAGAAAAATATTGACGGCAAAGAAAAAACGGTTGAGCCGCAGGCCAATCCTGAAATCACCAAGGATGAACAATTTGCCAAGATAGAAAAACAGGTCAAGGCTATAATCGAAAAAGGTAAGAAAAAGGGTTTCCTGACATACGAAGAAGTAAACGACGACCTTCCCGAAGATGCTATTAGCCCCGCTCGACTGGATCAGTTGCTTGCTACTCTTGATGAGATGGGTATCAAGCTGGTTGACGAAAGCGATCTTGAAGGCGAGGATGATCAGTTTGAAGCTGTCGATATCGATGAAGACGAGGAAATTCCAGATGAGGGGGGCATAGAGGATGAAGAAGTCCTTGAAAGGGAGATTGTTTCCGAATCGCGTCGAATAGACGATCCGATTCGGATGTATCTGACACAGATGGGTGAGATACCGCTGCTGTCTCGCGATGACGAGATTAGATTGGCTCGCAAGATAGAATTGAGCCGTATGGCGTTTCGCCGCAAAATGCTCGAAAACGACTACTGCGCCCGCAATTCCGTCGAGATTCTTCGGCAGGTTCAGGATGGAGATCTGTCGTTTGATCGAACTATGAAAATCAGTACATCCGAAAATCTTATTCGCTCCGTCATAAAGAAACGCCTGCCGCAAAACCTTAAAACAGTTGACGCTCTTATGAGCATCAACCGCGACTTGTTCAATATTTCACTTAAAACGACCGAGGCCAATGAACTGAAACGCCTGCTCAAGAAGCAGCACCGCAACAAACGCAAGATCGCCACTTTGCTCGAAGAATTAAGCCTTCGCACAAGCCGCATTCAGCCGGCTAAGACCAAGCTGCGTGGTATCTGCGAAAAAATGCACAATCTCGAACGTGCGATTACTGAAGGCCCCAATCGTGAGTATGCTGTCGAAGACATTGAATCAATGAAACAGGAACTTG
>JAQURJ010000097.1 GCA_028715705.1 Phycisphaerae bacterium
CCCCGTGGCGGGCTGTCATCTGCTCTATCCTGCCAAAATCTACAAGGTCTATTCCATGTGCGACTATGGCTGTCATAAACGCTGGCTCTTTATATAAAGTTCTTCCACACAGAATCTGACAAATTCGCTCATATTAGCTGCATTTGCCTGATCGGCTATCTGGCTGCTTAGTTTGTCTATGGCTTCTTTTCTTCTCATCAATCTCAGCCTTGCTTCAAGTTCCGGCTGTACATCTTCAAGACTTTTGCTGCTAGCGAATTGTTTGTCATTGAGCTGAACTATAAAAATATGCCCCACAGCTTCGATAGGTTCGCAAACTTCCCCTGGCTGCATCGATTCTAACTTTGTCGCCAACATATCATAAGGAGCGGCAAGCGAATCAGGATTTAACGGTGGCCACTGCCCGCCAAAAGAAGCTCTATGACCATGTGAATATTGTTTTGCAAGTTCGCTGAAATCTTCGCCATTCTTAATGCGTTCAACTAATTCTTTAACGATTTTTTCGGCAGTATCATGCTGCGCAACGTTCGGGTCATCAGATTTGCATTTATTCGACTGAATATCTATAAGGCTGAAAGTTACCGAAGCAGGCGTGCTGAATTTATCTGTCATACTGTCGTAAAGAGCTTTTACTTCGGCGTAAGTTACCGGCTGCTCTTTGGGCATTTTCGAGGCAAGATAGGACTGGCTCATGATCATTCGCTTCTGGTAATCTTTAAAACTCTTCCAGTCCATTCCTATCTGTCTTATCTCCTTTTCAGCCTTTGCGTAATCGCCGCCGAAACCGGTGACAAATTTTTTCACTTCCTGATCGGCGGCTTTTTCAAGGGCGTCATCAAGCTTGTCTCCTGCTTCGCGAACCGCAATACGGTACAGCAGGACACCGCTTATGTTATTTTTGACCGCCTGCTCGACACTTGGGTAAGCAAGACTTGCAAACCGCGAATACTCGGTCTGTTTGGCGGCGTCTTTAAGTCTGTCGATAAGGGGATCTATAACCTGCTCACTGGTTATCGTTTCACCTCCGACCGCCAGCACAAAACCGCCCGTTGCCGGAGGCAGAACGCCCCACTCCATCGCCGCAAGCCGCTCCATTTCCTCTACGCCGAATTTACCTGTTTTTTTCGGGCCGCAACCGGCTAATACCGCAGCAGTCAATACCAATATTAAAATCCGTTTAATCATAAAATTAACCTTAAAAATCGCATCGTCATACATAAAGTCGGCATTATAACATAAAGAAGATATTTTTCTATACCCCATTTGTGTAAACTGCTGCTACGTTGGCCTTCCGAGGATTTTTCGCAGGATGGTTATCAGTGTCGCGGGTTCAAAATAGCTTTTATCCAAGCGAAGATAGACCGTTTGGGGGGCGGCAAGGGTAACTTTTCCCTTTACTCTGGCGAAAAGGTCGGTTGTGTTTTTAGTTTCTTTTTCAAAAGTGAACATGAGATTTTGCCCCTGAACCACGATGGATTTTATGCCGCGGTCGGCTGCGAGGATGCGGATATGAGCGGTATCAAGAAGCTGCCGCACCTCATTCGGAATCGGACCATAGATATCATCAAGTTCTGCCTCTATTTGAGCAAGGCCCTCTTTTGTCGCGGCGGTGGCAATCTTGCGATAAATATCCATTCGGTAGCGGTCGAGCGGAATGTAGTTTTTCGGGATAAATGTCGCGAAGCCAAGGTCAATGACAGCCGTTTTAGCTTTCGGCAAAGGCTCGTTCTTTAATCGGGCAACCGCCTCGGCAAGAAGCTGGCAATACAACTGGTAGCCGATCACCTGAATGTGGCCGGATTGCTCTGTGCCGAGTATGTTGCCTGCTCCGCGAATTTCAAGATCGCGAAGCGCAATGCGAAATCCTGCGCCGAGATGCGAATATTCCTCAATGGCCTTTAGCCGTTTGGCGGCGATAGGCGAAATTGGGCGGTCGCTGGGCAGGAGCATATATGCGTAAGCGCGGTACTTATATCGCCCTACCCGTCCGCGAAGCTGGTGCAATTCGGCGAGGCCGAAACGGTCGGCGTTGTCTATGATAATGGTATTGGCGTTGGGGATATCAAGGCCGCTTTCGATTATCGTCGTACAAACAAGCACATCAACCATTCCCAAAACGAAATCTATCATAACTTTCTCAAGGCGGCTCTTGGCCATCTGGCCGTGAGCGACGGCTATTCTTGCGCCGGTATCCTTCAGCAAGTTCTCAAGCTGCCAGGCTTTTTTTTCGATGGATTTTACCCGGTTGTGCAGAAAGAATACCTGCCCCTGCCGGTTCAGCTCGGTAACTATCGCCTGCTTAATGTTGGATTCGTTGTACCCGGTGACATTCGTAACGACGCTTCTCCGGTCAAGAGGCGGAGTGGCAAGCGAACTTATGTCACGCAGTCCCAACAGAGATATATGCAGCGTTCTTGGAATAGGAGTAGCCGTCATCGTAAGGATATCCACATTTATGCGGAGCTTTTTCAGCTTTTCCTTGTGGGCGACGCCAAATTTTTGCTCCTCGTCAATAACGAGCAGCCCCAAATCCTTAAAGCCCACATCCTTGCTCAAAAGCCTGTGCGTACCGATGAGGATATCGACCTTGCCTGCTTTGGCACGCTCGACAATGTCATGCGATTCTTTCGGGGTGCGGAAGCGGTTCAGAGCCTCTATCGAGATGGGGAAATCGGCGAAACGTTCTGTAAAAGTCCTGCTGTGCTGAACACAGAGAACGGTGGTGGGGACAAGTACGGCTACCTGCTTTCCGTTTTCGACCGCCTTAAACGCCGCTCGCATCGCAAGTTCGGTCTTGCCGTAGCCGACATCCCCGCAAAGCAGTCTATCCATAGCCACGGGACAGCACATATCGGCCTTGATATCTTCGACAGCGGTTATCTGGTCGGCTGTTTCCTGATATGGAAACGATTCCTCAAATTCGGCCTGCCAGTTGGAATCGGCTCCATAGGCAATGCCGCCGAGCGAGTGACGAGCGGCCTGCAATTCAAGAAGTTCGGCTGCCATATCCTCGATGCCTGCAACAGCTTTTTCCTTTTGGTTCTGCCATTTCTTCGAGCCGATCTTACTGAGCTTGGGCCTTGTGGGGCTTGTCCCGATATATTTTTGGATAAGAGCGATATTCTTGACAGAGACGTGAACCTTTACCTTGTCGGCAAATTCGACCGTTAAAAATTCGTCGATGGCTTCATGTTTTTTTATGGTCTCTATACCGACAAATTTACCAATGCCATAGGAAGTATGAACTACAAAGTCGCCAACGTTCAGATCTGTTAGGGTATCTATCGGCATCGAGGCGCGGGCAGGCCGCTGCCTGCGGCGAACAGCGAACTGGCCGAAAAGCTCATGGTGACTTATCACGATCAGGTTGAGCGATTCGAGCATAAATCCCTGACTGACAAATCCGGTAAGCAGGTGGAAATTTTTAGGGATGTATTTTTTGCTTTGCTCTATTATCTCGCGAATACGCTGAATCTCGGCCTGCTTTTCGCAGTAGAGATTAACATCCGTACCGCTTTCGGATTGTTTTACAAGCTCAAGAAGAGCATCTTTGTGCCCTGCCCAAATGTTGCTTGTTTGCCGCTGGAACTGCTGAACGCTTTTAACATCCACACGGATATATTCATCGTTTGCGGCAAAACGAACTATCTGTAAATTCGTGAACCGCCCCATCGATTCGTAAATTTCCTTCCATTCGTAAAGAGAGGCCAGCGTGCTTCGTTCCTTAAAAATATTGGCCACGTCTTCAACGTCGGTCGGCTCTTCGACAATAAGCAGCGTATCTTGGGGCAGGATATTAAGAAATAATTCGCAATCTTCACTCTTACCGGCTGCCGAAGAAAGAATCGATACATCTTCAAACTCTTCGGTTGAAAGGTGGGTATCGAGGTCTATTTTGCGGATGCTTTCTATCTCGTCGCCGAAAAATTCAATACGCAGCGGCACGCCGCCTTCGTGCTGCCTAACCAGCGGAGCGTAAATATCTATAATACCGCCGCGAACCGCGAACTGACCAGGCAGGTCTATACGCTCCACCCGCTCAAAACCGTTATCCACCAGCCAGCTTGTTATGCTCGACGGCTTGACAGCCAAAAGCTTTTCAAGCCGCAGGAATTCTTTTTCAAGCGAGGCTGGGTTAGGTATCGGCTGACATAGTGCCTGCACAGATGCGGACACAATAAAGTTTTTGCTATTCAGGATATCGAGAACCACCCGCAGCCGCTCGGCAGCGGTTTCATCGGTCGCATCGGCTATGTCCGCTCCTTCGAACGCGGCAAATCGCTGCACATCTTTTGCGCCGAATGTGTACAGGTCGTCGGCTCTTTTGTCGGCGTCCTCGATATGGGCGGTTATATAAACAACAGGCCGATTCAACTGTTCATAGACGTGCGCGGCCAATAAAGGCGTAAAGGATCCCCATGTCCCGGAAACTTTTACCACCCCCTCGCAAGGCAGCTGGCTTAGCCGGGATACTATCGAATTTATACTTTTATCATGTCCAAGTTCCATTTGTACCCCAAACGGGGTATTTTTACGATAACCTGCATCGATTGTTTTGGCAAATAAAAAAGGAGGTAGAAAGAGGGTTTAGGGCATAGATTAATGTGCTTTTTTATTGCGTTTAGGTGTTTGATAATCGATAATCCAGGTTATGAATTCTGACCAGATTACGATCGGATTGGCGTGGTATGCGGTCTTTGTTATATCAGCCAGCTTTCACGAGGCTGCACATGCGTTTGCGGCTATGAAGCTGGGCGACATGACAGCGTATCGCGGCGGGCAGGTAACGCTGCATCCGTTAGCGCATATCCGCCGTGAGCCTGTCGGGATGATTATTTTTCCGATAGTAACATTTTTCCTCAACGGCTGGATGATGGGCTGGGCGAGCACGCCTTACGACCCGCAGTGGGCACACGACCACCCTCGGCGACATATTCTTATGTCGGCTGCCGGCCCTGCGGCGAATTTGCTGCTGATTATTGTCGCGGCCTTGATAATAAGGATCGGTGTGTCGATGGGCTTCTTTTACGCACCGGAAAGCATCAACTTTACGCACATCACAGCCGCAAAGCAGGCGGGCCTGTTAAACAGCATGGCGACGATGGTCAGTATTTTGTTTGCGCTGAATCTGCTTCTGTTTTTCTTCAATCTGCTGCCGCTTCCACCGCTGGATGGCAGCGGCCTTGTGCCATTATTTTTACGCGGCGAGGCGCTGGTTAAATACAAGCAGCTTATCTCGCATCCGACATATCAGCTTGTCGGTCTTGTAATCGCGTGGCAGCTTTTCGGATTTATATATAGCCCGATATTTACCTTCACGCTAAATCTGCTCTACCCCGGCGCACACTACGGCTGATAGCATGGCGTAGTGCAACTCCAGCACCGAAAATAACTTCCGCGAATTGGGCATCTCCAAAACTCTTTTGCCGATAAAAAAACAAACAGTTTTATGTTACCGGCTTGGTTATTGAGACACTAACATTGTGGAAAGGCTTATCGGGCTATGCATAGTTTTGGCGTAATAAAAAAGTTTTTCCGAAGGTTGTAAGCAAGTTGCCTCATATCGGTTGAGGCAGAAAGGAGTTAGAAAAATGCTTACGAAAAAAATAATCTGGGTCATTTTGACGACGATTTTGTTCTCTCTGGGCAGTAGCATTGCGTATGCCCGGCCAGACCGGCACGGCGGTTACAGATTTCGTGGGGGGCATGACAGAGTTGTTGTTTCTCCGTACCGTCATCACTATAGGCCGGTAGTGATAGTTCGTCCGCATCACTATGGATATGTTCGCCCGTATCGCAGGGTATTTATAGCGCCGACCATTGTTTTTACTTCTTCTTCGTATTCGTATTCTTCGGCTCCAGCCCGCAAAGTAGAGGTTGTCGAGGATAGAACCGTTACCGTCTGGATTACCAACGACAACGGCACGCAGACAGTCGTAATGCTTACCAAATCCGGCGAAGGCTTCATAGGACCAGCCGGTGAATATTACGCGACAATGCCGACCGAAGAACAGCTAAAGGTAATTTGCGATAAATAGAATGACAGAAATTAAACGTTAGAAATAAGACATCAACGAATTGATGAGTAAACAACCACCAGTTAAAACTGGTGGTTGTTTACTTGCCGGTTTTTTTCGCCCTTTTTCGTAGTTTGTTGTTTGTGTTAATCGCGGTTTGTAGTGCGTCGTCGATAGTTTTGGCAAAGACAAATTCTATTCCTTTTTTGGCCTCGTCGGGAATCTCGGTGATATCCTTTTTGTTCCTTGCTGGGATGATAACCGTTTTAATACCGGCTTGTTTTGCGGCTAAGACTTTTTCCTTCAGCCCCCCTATCGGCAGAACAAGTCCGCGAAGGGTAATTTCGCCTGTCATGGCGACATCGGGATGGGTGGGTTTGCCCAAAAGAAGTGAAGCCATCGAAATGAACATCGCCACGCCCGCGCTTGGGCCGTCTTTGGGGACCGCTCCGGCTGGTACGTGGATATGGTAATCGGTCTTGGCAAAAGTTTCAGGCTCGACACCGAGTTTGGCCGCGTTAGCCTTAACCAGCGAGAACGCCGCTTGTGCGCTTTCCTTCATAACATCGCCAATATGCCCGGTAAGCTGCAAATTGCCCTTGCCGGGAAGCGCAGCCGATTCGATAAACAGTATCTCGCCTCCGACCGGCGTATAGGCCAGAGCTGTCGCGACACCCGCAACGCCTGTTCGCAAGGCAAGTTCCGACTCGAATTTTACCGGGCCGAGAATTTCGGCTAATTGTGCCCTGCCGATAGTGGCTTTTCTTTTTTTGCCCCTGGCAATTTTTGCGGCTACCGCGCGGCAGATGGAAGCGATATCTCGTTCGAGGTTGCGGACACCGGCTTCACGGGTGTAGCCGCGAATAAGCTCAAGTATCGCCTCATTCTTTATCACAAGTTGCCGGTTGGTCAGGCCATGTTCTTTTATCTGGCGAGGAGCAAGATATTTTTTGGCGATATTAAGCTTTTCGTTGTCGGTATAGCCGGGAAGCTCGACGACCTCCATCCTGTCCCTCAAAGCGGGCGGAACCGGTTCCATATAGTTAGCCGTGCCAATGAACATAACATGCGACAGGTCGAACGGCTGGTCAAGGTAATGGTCGGTGAAGCTGAAGTTTTGTTCCGGGTCAAGCACTTCCAGCAGCGCACTTGCCGGGTCGCCGCGAAAATCTGCACCGATCTTATCAAGTTCATCGAGCATGAAGACGGGGTTGCGGCTCTTGGCCTTGCGTATT
>JAQURJ010000098.1 GCA_028715705.1 Phycisphaerae bacterium
GCAACATAATGTTTTTGGTGTGGGTAATGCGATTTTACCGAAAACAACATCAATACCTTCGGATTTAATATCCGTTTGCACTTCTAGCGGCTAGAGAGATGATGAATATCTAAAGCTTCGCATCCTGCATCTCCATAAGGCCACCAACTCATTAACCGGATGAACCAAAAAATTCTCGGAAAATGCAAACGTTTTATATATACTATTTTTTGCAAAAAAATTTTAAAAACGTAAATCTTCGGCCAAAAATGCAGCGTTTTCTTGGACCGGATCAGCAGAAAAACCTGTGTGTGGAGACATTTCAGAGACAGCTAAGCAAGATAGTAAGCTGAACGCAGAAGAGATGTTCTGCTATCTATATTCTTCCGTTTTGTGTCGAATAATTTGGCCTTCAACCATATAAATAACATCTTCTGCAATGTTTGTTGTATGGTCAGCTATACGCTCTAAATGGCGAGAAGCTGAAAGTAAGTGTATCAAAGGTGTAATTTGTTCGGGATTTTTCAGAATAGCATCCTGGACTTTTAAGTACATCTGGCGGTTCATATCATCGACTACATCATCACTCGCACAAACCTTATGAGCAAGCTCGGCATCATGATTAATTAGCGCATCCAAGCTATTTTTTAACATCGATTGGGCATTGTGAGCCATATCAAGTAGATCACTTGAAATATTGATCTTAGGCTGAGTCGCAAGAAAGACTGCTCTCTCAGCAACATTGACAGCCAAATCTCCAATACGCTCAAGGTCGTTATTGATCTTCAGAACAGCAACGATAAAACGCAGATCAACAGCTACCGGCTGGTGAAGTGCAAGGATTTTCAAACAATCCTCCTCAATCTCAACTTCTGTATTGTCAATGTTCACATCATCATCTATTATTTTTTGAGCCAGTTCAGCATCTCGTTTCTCAATGGACAAGGTAGCATCTTTTACAGAAGTTTCCACCTTTGCGCCTAAGGCCAGCAATTTCTTTTTCAGATTTTCGATTTCTCTTTGTAGATGTTTGGGCATTTTTACAGTCTCCCTTTTTAGTATTTATTATCATAATGAAGATGATAGCACGCAGTTGATTTTACCGTCACTCAATGCTATTTTTCCATCTTTGTTAGAAATAAGATCGCCTTTAGAATAATCGAAAGAAGAGGGAAGTTCGTTAATAAGTTCTATTCGATTCCATGGTAAAATTCTTATACATTTAGCGCCGGCCCTGATGTCTTTGGCACTGTTAATAGTTCTGACAAAGTGATATGTTCGACAATCTAATCGAACATAAGATTGAGTTAACTGAAGAACCTGTTCAATAAACAAGTGGTTATGTGCTTCCAGGTAATTTTTTACCGTACGAACTTTCCAGATTCTCTTGTTTTTTTGCTCGGTCATTTTATCCAAACCTTCCAGTTACATAATCCTCAGTTTGTTTTTTGCCGGGGTTGCGGAATATCTTGGCTGTCCAGTCATATTCTATCAGCTCACCCAGACAGAAAAAAGCTGTTCTTTCACTGACTCTTGCGGCCTGCTGCATATTGTGGGTAACGATAACGATTGTATAGTCATTTTGAAGCTTATCTATCAAATCTTCTATTTTACCTGTGGCTATCGGATCCAAAGCTGAACAGGGTTCGTCCATCAAAATGATATTGGGTCTGGTAGCTAAAGCACGGGCAATGCACAATCGCTGCTGCTGGCCGCCGGATAGTGCTAAAGCTGATTTTTTTAAATCATCCTTTACTTCATCCCATAAAGCGGCGGCTTTGAGACTTTCTTCAACAATTTGTTGCAGTGCAGAACGTTTTTTCACTCCCTGCAATCCTGGGCCATAGGCAACATTATCAAATATGCTTTTAGGAAAAGGATTCGGCTTTTGAAACACCATGCCGACCTGTTGACGGAGATTAACCAGATTAGTGCTCTTATCGTATACATTATGGCCGTTCACCAGTAGTCTGCCCTCAATGCGGGTATGCGGGATAAGATCATTAATCCTGTTGACACTTCGCAGGAAAGTACTTTTGCCGCAACCACTTGGGCCGATTATCGCCGTTACACTGCACGGGTAAATCTCCATAGTTATATCTTTGACACCAACTTTGGTGCCATAATAGAAGCTGAAGTTCTCTGATTTTATTACGGCACATTTCCAATCTGGTTTTTTCTCCTTAATTCCAGAGCCTGCTTTTTGCCCCAAACTTACGACAGAGTTGATGTGGTCGATGTTTACTTGGTTTTCCAAAGCGGATATCGGCATTTTATCTTTTCCT
Organism: Phycisphaerae bacterium; assembly: GCA_028715705.1. Classification (GTDB taxonomy): domain Bacteria; phylum Planctomycetota; class Phycisphaerae; order Sedimentisphaerales; family Anaerobacaceae; genus JAQURJ01. The sequence continues at coordinate 2,265 of JAQURJ010000098.1, forward strand.
TTTTGCATTATAATTAAATCCCTTTGTTGTTTTACTGTCCTCTTAGCTTTCTGGATACTCTTGCACGCAGAACAATTGCTATAGCATTGAGGCAAAGTATAAGCAAAACGAGCGTTACAACCATACCATACTGATTATGCGGCACCATCATTGCGAGTCTGTCTCCGACTGCAATATCATAACTGCCGTAAGATAGTGTCATGGTCGGATCAAACAGCGATTTTGGTAAAGGCCCAAGTGCAACCGCTCCGGTAAAAAGAATAGGAGCAGTTTCCCCAGCCACCCTGCTGAGGCTCAATATTACACCCGTCAGAATTCCCGGCAGTGCAGAAGGAAAAGTTACTCTCATAAATGTCCTGAATCCACTTGCTCCGAGTCCCAAAGAGGCTTCTTTGTAGCTCTGCGGGACTGATCGGATCGCTTCCTTGCTGGCTCTAATCATTACAGGCAGAGTTAGTACCGCCAAAGTAAGAGAGGCTGCTAAAATGCATGGCTTGGACGGTCCCCCGAAAAGCGGGATAAAGAACAACACGAAGAATGCCAGACCAAACAGCCCAAAAACGATGCTCGGAACACCGGCAAGCGTGTTTATAGACATACGAATTATCCTGACAGCAATATTATCCGATGCACATTCCACCAGATAGGCTGCCGAAATTACTCCCAACGGAAATACAAACAGCATTGCTAAAAGCGTAAGCAGCAATGTCCCCAAAATCTCAGGCCCGACACCGCCAAAATAATGCCCTGGCGTGCTGTCATCGATAAAATACTGCCAGTAAACTGTAAATTCAGGTTTCAGCATTTTGTTAAGGTTATTTTCAATGTACCCGAAAAGGGGTTCCAATTTTGTCCCTGCAAATTCTTCTGCTCTTGAAACTCGAATTTTAACTAATGGCTGACCATCTTCTTTCTGAATCCATTGCTGCGACCAAAGCAGTTTATCTAAAAGTTTTTGTGCCAGATCCCAGCGTGTAGCACCGTATCGATCCATAGTTAAAGCCGGTAGCGGATCACCTGGCTTAGGGCCTAAGAGACGAAAGACAATCTCTTCGATTTGCAGCAGTGAGCCGGCATATTGTTGACGCTTATTCAGATCGATATTTTCGATTGATTTTTGAAAATCTTCGGCTAACGTGAAAAACTCGGCGGCGGCAGTACCGGCAAAATATTTATCCGTTCGGTATTGCAGAACATAGTCGATATTTTCTTTTATTACTTTTTTATCATTACTTTCAAGGGCTGTCTGCAGCCTGTCCCTTAACTCTCTCGCAAGTGAACGAATTTTCTGGTACTCTTTGTTAGTTACTTCTTTATATCGCAGCTCCTTACCAAGTTGACGATAAATTTGTTTTGTTCTGTCCATTAATCCTTCGGTATCAATGCCATGTTTGAAATCATCTATCGTTTCATACACAGTTTTACGAAAACTCTCAGTTTCAGCATTTTCAACCTTAAGATTTGCAGGATTGCCTCTGTTATAAAGGTCAAGCTGCATTTTGCGAAATTCGACCGTATCTCTGAATATAACGGCCTTTGAGCCACGCCAGACCATAGGCCCAAGGACAATCAGCAGCACAGACGTAAGCAGCACAACACTTGTTCCTGTCAGGATGGTAAACACTTTATCAGTTATTCGGCGAATAATATGACGCATAGTTTAGGATTTCCCCGCTTTCTTCTTGGCTGAGGCAAGGAAATATTCACTGATGATATTAAGTAAAAACGTCATTACCAAAAGCACGACACCTATAGCAAAAAGAGACCAGTAATGAGGTGAGTCCTTGGGCGTTTCGCCCATATCGCCGGCTATGGTAGCCGTCATGGTACGGACAGATTGGGACAAATCCCACCAAGGAGAAGGTATCTGATTGGCATTGCCTGATGCCATCCAGACCACCATTGTTTCACCAATAGCTCTCATCATCCCCAATACAACCGCCGCAATGATCCCGCTGTGAGCAGCAGGTGTAACCACCTTGAATATTGTCTCAAACCTTGTTGCTCCTAAACCATAAGACGCTTCTCGCAGTTCCCTGCCAACCGCTGATATCGAATCTTCAGCTACGCTGATGATGGTTGGCAGAGCCATTATTGAGAGGATAATTGAGGCGTTTAAGGCATTTGTGCCGGTTGAAAAGCCCAATTTGTTTTGCATCCAGGGAGCTAAAACAAGAACCGCAAAGAATCCGTAAGCTACCGATGGAATGGCCGCCAGGATTTCTATGACCGGTTTTATAAAATCTCTGACTTTTAACGAAACAATATCGCTTAGAAAAATTGCGGCCAGGATTCCGGTTGGAACAGCAAATACAAGGGCGGCTATGGTCACATATAAAGAACCAACAATCAAAGATAGCGCACCGAATTTAGCTGGAGCAGCTTCGGGATACCAGGATTTGGTTGTCAGGAATTCAGTTAAGCTAAACTTCGTTAAGAAAGGAATCGCTTGACGAATGACAAAGAAGAAAATGAGCAACACCAAAAGAACAGAACTGCAGGTTATCAGAAAAAGCAGCAGACGCCCAAGGTGATGAAATAAAAATCCTCCCAAGTCCTGTAAGGGCGTAAGAACCAGCGACTGATTTTTATCAGCCGCTGGTCTGACCTGCTGGTTTTGAATAGCACTGTTGGTAATCATGTTTTCAATAATTTGTCACTGGTACAAATCCCTTAGCTTCAATAATTTCCTGGCCGGTTTCAGTCAGGTAAAAGGTGCAGAATTTATATGTCATACTGCCGAGTTTTGGATAACCGTTTGTAAACATAAACAACGGCCTGGCAACCGGATATTGACCTGTCGTAATAGTCTGCCTGGAAGGTAAAATCCCGTCAACCTTCAGGGCCTTGACATTGGAATCCAGAAAACCTATTCCCACATATCCAATAGCTCCAACAGTAGTCTTTACCCTGGCGTGCGCCTGCGGATTGGAGTTTACATATTCAACCTTTGACCCCATCTCCTCTTTGTTCATAACAAGGCCGTGAAAGGTCTCGTAAGTTCCCGATGAGGTATCGCGGCTGATTACCACGATAGGTAAATCCGTCCCACCAACTTCTTTCCAGTTAGTTATTTTACCAAGATAAATGTTACGCACCTGCTCGGTTGTCAGTTCCTTAACAGGATTGGAGGGGTGTACAACTACGCAGACACCATCCATTGCTACCACGTGGGCCACAGGAAAAACTTCCTTCTCGACGGCTTTCTTAAATTCCTCATCTTTCATAAACCGGCTCATAGTGGCTATATCACATCTGCCATCTACCAAAGCTGCTGCTCCATCACCGCTTCCAGTCTTTTTTACGGTGATCTCCAAATTAGGGTAATTACTCTTGAATGCTTCGGCAAAGGCGTCTGCAATCGGGCCGACTGTTGTCGAACCATCTATTTGCAGCGTTTGTTTTTCGGCTGCGATTAGCTCAGAGGCTAAAACCAAACCCAGCACAATCAGGCCACATACAATAATTCTTTTCATTTTAAAATCTCCTTTTTTCATTCTCTTGAATTATACGATTCTAATGTTAGATTTTTATTAGAATCAGGTTAGAATTTAATAAATATTGTTAGAACTTGAAAACCAAATCTGCCTGAAGCCTGTTATAGCCGTGGTTATCGTTGCTTTTGTCATCAAGGAAATATGTCAGTGCCCCTTGCAGATTTTTGGCCAACTGATAGGTATATCCGAACCTGTGGCCTTTTCCATCAGTGCCGCCACCGACAAAGTCTGAATCACTAAACGCACCAAGAACGGCATCAGCCTCAAGGTTGCGGTAATCGTAGGAGAATTCCCACGAGCCTTTGTCCTTGCATTTGCCCAATTTGCCGCCGACCAGCCAGCCGGTATCCCGTGAAGTTGAAGCAGAAGTATTTTTGACATAGCTGGCGAAAGCAGCAGCAGGTGTTTGCCCAATTTTGAAACCATATTCGCCAAAGACTTCAGCAACATCATAATCATTAGTGTACAAGCTGCTGGCGTTTGAGTTGCCCTGGAAACCGGTGCCGATGAGCGGACCTGAACCATTGATATTGCCATAACTGTAATAGCTGGCACCGCCGGTAAGCGTAGATTTATTTGCGAATGTGTGTTTCAATCCACCCTGCATACCCCAAAGACCAGTGTCTGCTCCGCTGGATACCTCGTTGACCCAGAAGCCGCCGCCATTGGCAAACAATTCGTCATTTTCGCCAAGAGACCTGGTGTACTGGATAGCAATACCTTCCGGTGTCAGGTCGTTGTCCCAGATGAGCTGGTTGCCGCCAACACGGTAGAAGGGATTTTCCATCTTGCCGCCAAAGATATTCAGACCGCTATCCTTGGGACTCCATTTGAAGTAGGCAAGGTCAAGCCATATAGATTTCTTCGAGAAGGCATCGTCAAGTGTCTGATTTGTTGAGACAGGATCACCTTTATCACTTGAGAATGGTTCGGATGTGGCAAGGCGAAAACCGACCTCGACATCGTCGGTTACTTTACCCTTAATGCCGAGACGGGCACGGATACGATTTCGATTGCGGTTGTCTTTGTTTTCCTCGTCTATCATCTCATAACGATATCTCAGATCACCGCTGATTTTAACATTTTCAACCCATTTGAGGCTGTCCGGCAATGTCTCGATTTGTTTACTTTCCACCGCCTTTGATATTTTTTCATCAACTTTTTGCTCTTGAACTTTCTGTGATGCCTCCAGTTGTTCAAGCCGCTGCTGCATCTGCTGCATTTGCTGCTTGAGTTCGCTGATTTCATCAGCGTTTGCACCTCCTCCCAAAGCCATTACGACAAGGCATACTACTAACACAGTTTTTTTAATCATTTTGTACCTCCATAAAAATTGCACCTTCAATTTAGTTCTTCAGGCCAATCCCGAAGAATTTTCCTACTGAAAAGGTATTTCAAAAGTGCTAGATAGGTATAAGGGCGGTGTTAGAATTCTGTTTATGGTGAAAAAATATTTCACTCAGAATCGCTGAAAACAGTGAGGTTA
>JAQURJ010000099.1 GCA_028715705.1 Phycisphaerae bacterium
GCAGGGTGGATATCCGCTGCGATGGCAAAGGCGAGCCGTGTTTTATCGAGATAAACCCGCTGCCTGGTATGCACCCGACCCATTCCGACCTGCCGATGATAGCGACACAGGAAGGAATTGCTTATCCGCAGCTTATTGGCTCCATTATCACCAGCGCCCTCGCAAGGAACAAAGATGTCGGAAAATGTGCTTGTTCTGCATAACGCTGTTGAAGATGGGGCAGCTTTCCACGAAAGCAATGCTGGTGTGCTTGACCAGGTCAGCGCCGTTACCGCTGCACTGGAAAAACTGAATATCGATTACGATGTGGCGGGTGTAAAGGCCATAACGCAGCTGCCGCAGATTCTTGAAAAATTTCCGCACAAAATAATTTTCAATCTCGTCGAGGAACTGCCGCAAAGCATCAGCGATGCCTCTTATGTTCCGGCTGTCTGCCGGGCGTACTGCCGCGCCTGCACTGGCAATGGTACTGGGGCGTTATTGCTAACGCAGGATAAATGGCGAACCAAAAATATCCTTAAAGGAGCAAATATCCCTTGTCCCGACGGAGTTATTGTTCCGGTAGGCCGGTCTCTGACAACCGAACTTGCTGCGGGCAAGTACATCGTCAAACCGCTTTTCTCCGATGCCAGCGAAGGTATTGCTTCTGATTCGGTAGTTCAACTCCCCGGCTCTGAACTGCAAAAGTGCATCGAACGAATACACAAATTGCAAAGGCAGCCTGCCGTGGTGGAGCAATACATAGAACCGCGAGAACTTAATGTTTCTATCTTGCCGCTAAACGGCAAAGCGGAAGTTATCGGTATAGCCGAGATTGACTTCAGCGCGTTTGGGCGTGACCGGCCAAAGATAATTGATTACGAGGCCAAATGGCTGCCCGATTCATTCGGCTATAATAATACCCCGCGCATCCTTCCGGCAAAGCTGTTTAAAGATGCCGCAGAACTTGTTCGCCGGTATGCTCTGGCAGCATGGGAGATGGTTGGCTGCGAGGATTACGCCCGTGTCGATTTCCGTATGGACGCAAACGAACAGTCGTTTGTGCTTGAAATAAACGCCAATCCCGATATCTCACCCGATGCCGGATTTGCCGCCGCACTTGCTGGAGCAGCCATAAGTTATGAAAACTTCGTACAGACTTTATTAAATAATGCCTTGATACGAAGCGGTTGCTAAAATATACTTTGAGATTGATGAGTATAGGTGGTAAAAGTCTTACAATGAATATCGAACGAGCAAAAGCTGAAGATAAAGATTCGGTAATGGAAATTGTGCGCGATACGGAATTTTTCAAGTCGCACGAAATTGACGTAGCAGAAGAAGTATTCGACGACGCAATCAAGCAGGGCGACGATGGAGATTATCAATCTTTTGTATCCAAAGAAGGTGATAACGTAACCGGCTGGGTTTGTTTCGGCCAGACGCCATGTACCGTCGGTACTTTCGATATTTACTGGATAGCCGTTTCGCCAAAATATCAAAACAGGGGAATCGGCAAGCTGCTGGTTCAATATGCGATGGATCGTATCAAAACGAGCGGAGGCAGGATGGCTGTTGCGGAAACTTCGGGAAATCCACGATATCAATCGACGCGATATTTTTATGAGAAAATCGGCTTTGCAAAAGAAGCCTGCATTAAAGACTTTTACGCGATTGACGATGATAAGATAATTTATATAAAACGAATATAGCTTATTGGGAATGAGTAGTAAGGCCAGGATAAAGAAGTGAGTTTGGTTGTGTGTAGTAAGTTGTGGGTTGTAAAATCACACTACCTGACCTCACCGCTTAACTCACTGCCTAACCTTAACCTCACAACTTTTGATTTAATGTGATGACGGACAAAAGGATTATAAAAACAGATGTATGTATAATAGGGGCTGGGCCTGCTGGCCTGTTCGCGGCGATAACCGCCGCTGAAAGCGGGGCTAAACCGGTCGTTGTCGAGAAAAATACCACCGCCTGCCGCAAACTTATGTACACAGGCGGTAAACGCTGCAATTTTACGCATACAGGTTCGGTAGATGATTTTATAAAAGCTTATGACACTTTCGGACGGTTTCTTCGACCGGCGCTGCATGAATTTTCGGCGGATGATTTGCGAAATTATTTTGCCAAGCAGGGCTTAGCGGCGAAAGTGGAAAAGGACGGATGCGTGTTTCCGGTTACGGACAGGGCAAGCGATGTTGTTCGCATATTGACAAGTCACGCTCGAAGGCTGGGAATCAACTTTTTATATGACAAAGAAGTTCAGGCAATCGAAAAAGACGGTGACAATTTTGAGGTGAATACTGGCGCCGCAAGGATAGACACGGCGGCTGTCATAATAGCGGCCGGCGGGATGACGTGGCCCTTTACAGGCTCGACCGGTGACGGGTATAAGTTTGCCGCCAGCCTGGGACACTCCATAATTGAACCGAAAGCTTCGCTGGTTCCGCTTGTTACAGCCGAAAAATGGCCAGGCACTATAAGTGGTGTAAGCGTGCCAAATGTAGTAATCAGAACAAAACTTGGTAAACGGAAAATCTGCGTTTGCGGCGCACTGATTTTCACCGGTGAAGGGATAGGCGGTTTTGCGGCCTTCGATTTGAGCAGGTTCATAACAGATTTTTTACCTGACTATGAAAATCCGGTAAAAATTGTTATTGACCTGCTGCCGGAATTTGACGTCAACGACCTTGAGAACCAAATCATTTCACTTTGTTCCGAGCATCCCAAAAAGGAACTGGCAGGCGTCCTTGCCGAATTTCTTCCCCGCTCGCTGATGCTTAATCTCTGCCAGCAGATAAACCCATCGCAAACAGTCCTGGCTGGCTCGCTCACAAAAGAGACACGTAAGCAGATCGTAAAATTGCTTAAAGAGCTACCGCTTTCGATTGTTGCCACTCGCCCGATAGCCGATGCGACCGTAACACGCGGCGGAGTTTCCACATCCGAAATCGACCCGAAGACAATGGAGTCAAAGCTTTGCAAGGGGCTTTTTTTCGCGGGCGAGGTTATAAACGCCGATGGTCCATGCGGCGGTTTCAATCTTCAGATAGCGTTTTCAACGGGGTATCTGGCTGGAAAAAAGGCTGCTCAGATTTCGCAGTAAGTCCGCGTCTAATCGACTTGCTCAACGGGGATTAACACTTCATTTCGTCTCAGAAACCAAAGCTCAAATGGCGGGTTATACCGCGCAAAGATCGGCTCGCCCAAAACAGCAAGTTTTTTTCGCTGAATGAATTCTTCCAAAGCCGCCTTTTTTGTCTCATACTTTTTCTGACTCCATGTTCCAGAGTATCTTACAGCCGCCATAGTTTGGACAGGAATTTGCTTAATAACTACGCTCGTATCCAAAGGCTCAGGAATTGTCTCCATAGTGTATTCTGAGGGCATTACGAAACTGACAGCGTATTTATCTTCAGCAGCCGTTTGGCTCACTGGAGCCGTCATAGAAATTTTCTCCGACAGGTTTTGCTGATTAACGGGCGCTGTCATTGAAATGGATTCTTTTTTCCCGTTGTCGCCTGATATGTAGTTGAACAACGGCCTGAAGGCAACGTTTCCGGCATCCTTGAAGTCAGCATTCACGATCGTCTCGGCTATAAGATAGGACGGATACTGCCTAACTTCAAAGCTGCCCTCTTTTCCGAGAGCTGTATATTTTGGTTTTTCTATCCCCATGGTACACGAACATAAAAGTAATGGTAAAGTTGATGATATGATACACAAAATTATTCTTTGAATCTTCATAACAAACCTCCTTTCGAAAAAATGCCTATAATTCGTTATTGTAGTAATTATTTTTCCGGTTACAAACAAGATATCATATTTGGAGGGTCAGGATTTATCTCACAAAAGTCGGGGAAGAAACTGACTTTGGGAAAAATTAGACCTATAGGCCGAAGGCATTCCGATTGACATGAATGGTTATTATTCAAAAAATTAAAAATTAAATCACTTATGTACTTGATTTACAGGTACTTAGGCAAATCTGACATAAATTTTTCTTAAAATTATCTGAGTAATTCGCAAAAAAAAAATCAATATTTGTCTTCTCAGAATCGCCTTAGATACAGTAGTATATTTTTCATGGTATCTGTGCTTCTGGCACAGGACGTAAAATTGAAGAGTATCATCCAAAAGGAATATATTGATAGAGAAGATTTAACCTGACAATTGTGTATTTCAATGGGAAGGCTAATAAAATGGAATTGCCAGCGGATGTATTCAATGAAATAGAGGAGCTGAAGAAGCAGACAGATTGCAACCATGATTTTTCCTGCCTAAAATCAAACTCTGGAAATAGAAGTAAAGTTAAGGTAATTGTCCCCGAAACCGCCATGGAATGCCTTGATGAAAGAGCCGATTTCTGCACCTATTCCTTCGCATTCGGAGAAGGTTATTTTTGCAAATGTCCCATCCGCAAATACATTTCCAAAGAGCTCAGTAAATAGACCTGAAAAATTCATTTGTTGGCTGATTCACAACGGGGAATTTTTAGGATTTTCAGATTCCCTTTTTGTGGTTATAATACCTGCATAATGAATAATCAGGACACAAAAAATCTGCTTCCATATCTTACCGCTGATCTTGAAGGGGTTGGCGGGGCGATAAAGACCCATGACGAGGATTTTTTCGTTGAGGAAAAACCGTTATACGAACCATGCGGTCAGGGGACGCATATCTACGCCCTTATGGAAAAAAAGGGCACGGCGACCATGGACGCTCTTTCGCTGATTGCCCGCGAGCTGGGTATAGCCAAAAGGGATATCGGATACGCAGGCCTCAAAGACGCCCGCGCGGTTACGCGGCAGTGGATATCCATAGAGCATATAGACCCGCAGCGACTTGTTTCGCTCGACATTCCCAACGTCAAAATTATCAAGACGTCACGGCATAAGAACAAATTGAAAATTGGCCATCTATCCTGCAATAGTTTTGTTATCCGTCTTCGTGATGTGATGATGCCGCTCGATAAAGCTCAGGCAATAATAGAAAATGTTTTGGCGATACTTGTCCGCCGCGGCGTGCCGAATTATTTCGGTCAGCAGCGGTTCGGCATTCGCAGTGAAACACATCTTTTGGGCGAGGCTCTCTCGAAGGGCAAAATAGACGAATTTGTTGATATATTTCTCGGCAGGCCGCAAAAGGATGAGCCGGAGATATTTTTGGCTGCCCGCACACTTTACGAGGAAGGCGATTACAAAAAGGCTGTCGATGCCTGGCCGTATTCGTATTCAAATCAGCGGCGGGCACTGAAGGCTCTTATTGCCGCCAAAGGTAACAAGAAAAAAGCCTATCACGTCATAGACAAGCATCTGAAGGGTTTTTTCGTTTCGGCTTTCCAGTCCGATCTTTTCAATCAGACCCTCGCTGCTCGTATGCCCGATATTGATAAACTTCTTTTGGGGGATATGGCATATAAACATATCAACGGCGCTTGTTTCCGTGTTGAGGATGCCGCTGTCGAGCAGCCGCGATGTGACGCTTTTGAGATAAGTCCGACCGGTCCTTTGCTGGGTTCACGAATGACAAGATTGACCGGGCCAGCCGGTGAAATTGAAAATTCGATACTTGACGGGGCCGGATTGAATGAAAGAGACTTCGAGCAGATGGCTCAATACGGCGGCAGGGGAGGACGGCGGCCATTGCGATTCGGACCGCGTAATCACCACGTAAGTTCAGTGCAGGATGAATTCGGTTTGTTTTTAGAACTGCGGTTTGAGCTTGATTCCGGCTGTTACGCAACCTGCGTCCTTAGAGAAATCTGCAAAAATGATCAGTAGAACTTCTTATGTCTCTTTCAGATGGCTTTGAAGTTGCGGATTTTGTAATAATGGTTTATATTATCCTTATAAACAGAGAATTTAGTAACATTTTAGCCGAGTTTACAGAGATAAGGAAACCGCCTTCGGCGGATGTCTTTTTCTGCGGATACCTCACATGCGTTCGGTATGACAAGTCGTATTGGACATTTGACTGAAGTATTAGAGAATTTATTTCAATAGAGGACAAATGGGCGAATACCTAAAAAACCTGCTTTTCATACATAATAGTTCCTGGAACGTGATGCTTGCTGACGAGAACGGATTTGTGACTGATATACCCGAAAAAAGCAGCCAGCCGGATGAAGAAATTATCACTATGCCGGATACGATAGGCATTCTTTCCGTCCGCAACGCTGTGATCTATCCAGGAACGGTTTCACCGCTTGCCGTCGGGAGGGAACGAAGCCGCAACCTGCTTGAAAATATCAAGCCCAATGAAACGATAATCGGCCTTGTTACCCAAAAAAACGCAGATATGGAAAAACCAGGTTTCAGCGACCTTCACACAATCGGCACAGCTGCAACGATACTGAAGGTTATCAAAATGCCGCAGGGATCTGTCCATGTAGTTGTGCACGGTGTAAACCGCTTTAAGATTATTACCCCTGTTACTGAGGACCCATACCTCAAGGCACAGGTCAGATATCTTAAAGCTGAAGTCAAAATGACAAAAAACCTTCAGGCTCTTATGGTCAGCGTCCGGCGCGCAGCAAACCGAGTTATTGCTCTTAGTCCCAATGTGCCGGAAGAAGCCTCGGTGCTGCTGGAAAATATTGATAGTCCCTCTGCGCTTGCAGATTTTCTTGCGGCCAACCTCAACCTTGAAATAACCAAAAAGCAGCAACTTCTCGAAGAACTCGACGCTCAAAAACGGCTTGAGATGATATCGCTGGAACTTGCAAGGCAGCTTGATGTCCTTGAGCTTAGCCACAAGATTCAGGGCAAGGTGCGCGACTCGGTCGAAAAGAACCAGCGGGAATATTTTCTGCAGGAACAATTAAAGGCTATTCAATCCGAACTTGGTGAAGGCGACCGCCGCAATGAGGAATTAAAGCAACTGAAGGAAAACATTAAAAAAGCAAAAATGCCGAAAAAGGTCGAGGAAGAAACACTTCACGAACTTGACCGGCTCAGCAGGATTCCGCAGATGTCGCCCGAACACAGTGTAATAAGAACTTATCTGGACTGGGTATGTGAACTGCCGTGGTCGATACAGACCAAAGACCAGCTCGACATCAACCGCGCCGAAAAAATCCTCAAAGATGACCATTACGGCCTTGAAAAAATCAAAAAACGCATCCTCGAATTTCTGGCAGTAAGAAAACTTAATCCC
>JAQURJ010000100.1 GCA_028715705.1 Phycisphaerae bacterium
ATCGTTTGGGTCTGAGCAAATTACATCCCATTCGGACAGAGACAAATTGTCATGTTCAAAATATTCGTTACCATTGTAGTTGAAAATAAACCCGCTGCTGCTTAAAGGAAATTTGTAAAGATTGATATCCGAGCTTAGAATGTGCTGCCGCCTTGTAATAGTGATTTCACGGTCTCTGCTTTTACCGTCTTTGCCAAGCAAATTCTTCAAATCCCATGGGTTTAGGATGCTGCCATGGTCCAACAACCTGCCTTGACCGTAATAGATTCTGGCCGTATTTCCAATAACAAAATAATCGCCTCCGCCATTAGGGTCAGGAACATATACTCCTGACCCCGCTGGATACTCAAAATATGAATTCACCGCTTGGAAGTCACCGTCGGCAAAGAACATCATCTGGTCGTAGCGGACATACCCCTTGTTTGGATCAGTTGAGTCATAAGGCTCCTGCTGAAACCACATAAATATCGGTGCGTCTTTTCGCAGTCCGGCAAGGTCGCTGTCAAGCTGGCCCGTTATCGCGCGGAATTTCTGCATTATCTCGGCATTTGCGCCGGCTATCCGGTAGGCGTCTATACTGACGCTGTAAATGATGCCGGAAAAGGTTATCATCATCGCCAGCAGCGTAATAGCCACCACAACTTCAACTAATGTAAAACCTTTTTTCATTTTCATTAACCGCTAATACACGCTAATAATCGCCAATTTTATTTTTGACACTGATTTACGCCATTTCCTTAGACACGGATTAACACCGATTAACACGGTTTTTTTATTCTTTAATTCACTGTTCAATGTTGAATGTTCGATGTTCATTTTATTGCCTTTTATGCCTTTTTGCAGCCAATAGTTTTTTCCTTTTTTCTCTGTGAACTCTGTGGCTATATTTTTCAAAAACGAATGGTCTTCTGATAAACGGCTATGACCGGATTTCGTCCGCTACCAGCCGGAGGAAGTACAGTCCAAATAATGCCTGAGCTTGGCGTACCATCTCGCCATTGCCTATCAAGTCTTAAATATGCCGTGTTATTACTGTTGTTAATGGTTTTTTCTATTACACGATATATTTCGCCATTTTCATCATCAATTATCCGGTAGCCATCACCCGCAAAATTTCTGTTGGCATAACCTATGTCAAGAATGTAGCGATCACCCTTCACATTTTCAATCTTTTCCGGCTTTGGAATGTCCCTTGCCGCACCGACTTTTCGGCTGACAAAGACGGTTACCTGAACAAGATCAACGCCTACCTGCCGACACAATGCCGACCAGAAATACTGCTTGCTTTTTATAGATTCGTTATCCGAGGGCCACGCGTATTCGTTGGGATCGAATTCGGCCAATGAGTTCGTCCACACATCGTTATAATCGGCACATCCATTCCAAACAGGTTTTTCTATTCCATAAAGCTGAATCTTGGCGAATGCTTCATCGGCTACTGTAGCGGCTATGGTACGTTCTGTAGCGACAGTGCTGAAATACAGCCCCACAGGAAACACCCCCGCGATAAATACCATCCCCACAGCCAGCACACCAATGGCCATCAGAATTTCTGTCAGCGAAAAACCTTTATGGCGACAGCAGGAAAAAATAGATTGCTTCGCTTCGCTCGCAATGACAGGGGTCGCACCTTTTTCGTCATTGCGAGGCCTTGCCTTCAGGCCGCGGCAATCTTTCACTGCAAAGTCATATTTTCCAAAAGATCTCATATTTATCTTTTCACTATTTATTTGATATTATCCTGCCCGTATAGGCATTGATATGAACCGGCTTAAGTTTGTAAAGATATTCCGAATAAGCCTTTCCGATGTTATATTTCTCTTTGAAAATCTGCTTATTGTAGAGATAAAAGTTTTTTCGGCTGTATTCCCGCAATTCATCCTGAATAAGTAGCCCTATTTTATTATCAGCCACATTCCGATAGGTATTGAATACATTGTCTTCACTTGAATCATCACTTGCACCATCTCTGTTTTTCACCCATAAGTCATGAACAATGAGCTTACCAGACGGTGAAAAGAGAATGGTAAAACAGGTGGCATCATAATAGTTATCTGGATTAACTTCTGGATCCTGAGCAAACTCATTATCATTCAATGCTGAACCAAATCTAAAATCCATAACCTCTATATTCTCAGGCAATTTTATAGGATTAATCCCACCCACAACCTTGCAACTAAGATTACCCGGCCATCCGGGCAAAATTGTATCATCATGTATAATGAAAATCATATACTGCGGAGCGTTTAAAACGCCTCTCTCATCGTAGGCTTTCTGAAACCGCACGCCGACATATTTCTGCTGCTGAAGGGCCATAGACTTAGCCGAACTTAAGGCCGCGTTTACCATCGCGCTGGTGCCGTCCTCGGTAGCCATCGAGTTGAACAGGGTCTTTATCGCCGGCATGCTCAGCATAGTCAAAAGAGCCACCACACCGACAACGATAGCCGTCTCCGTCAGCGATACACCAAATTGTTTTTGCCTTTTTATCATTTTATTGATTTGTTATATCATCATCGGTGCCGAATTTCTTATCCGGCCCAGCCGATGTCACCAAAGGAAAAATCCTGACTTTCTTTGGACCATACCTGAATGCATCCGCCCTGCTCAAATCCAATGACGACTCATCGTAATAGTCATATCGCAGAGGCATTCCCCAAGGGTCAACTATTGCTAAAAATGAGTTGGTAACAGGCGGTACACCGTAATATATGGTAATTTCACCTTTACGCGCTTTTAATTTTTTATCAATCTTGCCCAATGTTTCCCGACATTCCGGAACCTGGCTGAGTACAAAATACATCACCGTTATTCCACTAAAATTCGGATCTGCAACAAGCCCAGAAGGGTTGACAACATCCCCATCAAATGCAGCTTCAATCGCCACCCGTATTGCTGGTTCAAATTCAAATTCATTGCAATCTAAAGGAAATTTCATTGCGAAACTATGTTCCACATCCGGGTCTGGATTTGGGTAAGGATAGGTAACACCCTTTGCATTAAACTTGTACTGATAATTAAAATCCTCGAACTGTTCCAGAGCCGCGTCGATTATCCCAAGCGTGGCTTTTGTCAGCCGCTCTTTGCCCTGGTCCTCGACGCGTTTGGCGACCCCGATAGTAAGAACCACCAGAATGACGAGAATCGCTATAACTATCAGCATCTCGACCAGCGTAAATCCGGGTTTTCTCGCAAAATTTCTCATAAAGGCTTCAAAAATATTTTAACCACTGATTATCACAGATTTTCACTGATTATTTCACAAATCTGCGCTAATCAGCGTTAATCTGTGGTTAAATTTTATTTCGTTTCTTCACTTGTTAAAATTCGTTATATCGTCGGCTGTGCCGTATTCACCGTCCATACCAGCAGAGATCAGAATATAACTATCGGGATTATATGGCATCTTTGTGCTTATAGATGTCAGCGGATCAGCAATGAAATAATAAAAATTTTTCTCTGTTGGAACACCCTCTTGAGGTTGTCCTATTTTGTGCTTTACTTTTTTGCCGGTTGCCAAAATAGGAAGGACTTCTGTAAAAGGTATATTGTCCCTGTAATCATAAATCCTATCTGGGATTGCCAAATCCACACCAATTGATTTATTTGTCGTATTGGCTTTATAGTACAAAATGGGCGTCCCGGCCTGGCGCACAACAGTTTTTCCAAAATCGGTCATAACAACTTTTTTACAGGTAAATACGTCACAAAGCACAAATGTGTCTGGATTGAGCGGAGTACAATCATTTCGGTTCCATAAACCATCTTGTTTAGTTATATCACTTGTACCTAACCTAAATACATTAGCCTTTTCAATATCAAGATACGGTCCTTTCCTTTCACCATCGTCGTATGTAGCAGTTGTATAAATGTTAACTCCGGAAGGGGCAGGACCATCAAATCCATCACTCCTAAATACCGAATCCGGATGAAAACCAAGTAAATCTAAACCAACCAGCGCTTCGGCCAGCTTTTGTGTACCGCAATAATCAAGGGTAGAAAGTGAAGGCTGCGGTTGATACACTCGATATGATGGAGGATAATCGCCATAATCATTTTTGAATGTCAGCATCGCCATCTCAATAGCGGTGAACCGCGATTTCTGCGCGGTTTCCTTGGCGAATTTTCGCACCATTGCAAGAGCGGGTATAAGAATACCCACCAGTATGGCTATTATCCCCAGAACCGTTAACAATTCGATCATTGTAAAAGCTTTTTTACGCACTGTTTTTCACCTTTTTTTATCAATTAAAAATTGGTTATATCGTCGCCCGTCCCGTACAGACCGTCATTACCAGCCGATATAAGAATATATGAATCCTTCCTAACCGGCACAGCGGGAAGATCGCCGCTGATTTTTGTATTGCGAGTCATTTTATAAAACTTCTCACCAACTGTACCTGTTCCAACCTGATGCAGTGGATGAATAATCGTACCGGCATCATCCCATGGAGCGCCGAGCACAACTAAATCGTCGTTATCCTTATAATCATAGATTAGCTCATCAGGGACGTTTGGATCATGACCGGTATTATAAGTATTTGCCTTATAATAGAGGATTGGCATACCTGTTTTACCATAAATGTTTTCACTGTCCGGATCCAGCAGAGTTACACGGCCATACACGTCGCAAAGGACATAATTTTCAACATTATCTACATAAATCTGATCGGCTGTAGCAGGATAGATATTCTTCATCCTGTAGGCGTTGGCGTTTTCCAACTGCAAATACGGTCCCTTTCGAGAACGAATACTTTCATCGTATTTGACAGGATCAGCAGTTTTGTCAGCCTGAGTAGGATAAAACCGATATCCAGTAGTCGCTACCCCTTCATTCTGCGCTAAGTCGCTTATAAACTTTGCCCTGGGATTATATCCCTGCAAATCCTTGCCAAGTAAAGCTTCGGCAAGCTTCATCGCTCCACAATAGGGAGCAAGCGGAGTTGTGAGATTTGCATTGTCAACAGATGGCGGATAACCATCCACTTCGGCATTGAACTGCTCCAGTGCCGCTTCAATGCTGTGAAGCTGGGCTCTTTGTTTTACATCTCTGGCGTAATGTCTGACCTTGTTCAAAGCCGGAATCAGCAATGTTATGAGTATCACAATAATACTCATAACCGTAAGCAGTTCCACAATTGTAAATGCCCTCTTTTTGTTAAATTCTGAAATGTTCACTTTTATTCTCCTTATCTGAGTAAATTTTAATTTTTATGATTAAGTGCCGCTTAAGCTGGTAATAATCTGTATCATCGGCAAAAATACCGCCAGCACGATGCACATTACAATCCCGCCCAGCACAATGATCATTATCGGCTCAAGCATCGACATCAGCGACGCCACCAGAACATCGACCTGCTCATCGAAATTGTCCGCCACCTTCAGAAGCATCTTGTCAAGCTCGCCTGTCTCCTCGCCAACCGCGACCATGTTTGAAACGATCAGGTCAACCGTTTTTGATTGTTTCAGCGGCTCGGAGAAGCTGTTACCCTGCCGGATCGAAGCGTGCACATTATTTAACATATCCGAGTAAACTTCGTTTCCAGCGGTATCGGCTGAAGTATTGATCGCGTCCAATATCGGCACACCTGCGCCGATAAGTGTGCCCAATGTCCGTGTCCATCGAGTTACGGCGATTTTGCCGCTCAACTGACCCATAACCGGCAGCCGCAGTTTTATTTTGTCCAAAACCAAACGACCCATCCTGAACCTTCTGATGATTCGCAGGATAAATATCATCGCGAACGGAAATCCTATAATATATGCCCACCCGTATTCCTTGGCTATCCAGTTGCTGGTATCAAGAACTGTTGTAGTAAAGGCGTTAAGCTTGCCTTCAACCATTTCTTCGAGTACCGTCTTGAACTGCGGGATAACAAATTTCATCAAACCAAGCAATATACCGAATGCCGCTGTCAAAACCACAAGCGGATACACCATCGCGCTTTTGACACGTGATTTTAACTTTTGAGCTTTTTCCATAAAATCGGCAATACGCGCAAGGATAAGATCAAGCACACCGCCCGTCTCACCGGCTGCGACCATATTCACAAAAAGCCGGTCAAAACAGCGGGGATACTTGCCCATAGCCTCCGATAGAGTCGAACCGCCTTCAATTTCTTCGGCTACGCCGCCAACCACACGTTTAAAAGTGCCGCTTTTTTCCTGTTCTTCAAGAATCCGCAACGACCTCAAAATAGGCAAGCCGGCATCCTGAAGTGTCGACAACTGACGCGCGAACTGCGTAACAATCTTGACTTTTACTTTTCCGCCGCCGCCGCGCCTTTTGGGCCGCGCTGCCGCTCGCGGAGCCGCTTTTTTAACTCCGGCAGCCGATTGTATCTTCGTCGGAAAATACCCAAGATTGCGTATCTTACTTACAGCTTCCTGTTGACTGAGTGCCTCGATCTCGTCCTTTATGGACACTCCCTGCGAATCGAGGGCTTCGTATTTGAATAATGCCATTGCTCTAACCTCCAAAAAGGTTTACTTGGTCAAACTGACCAATTACTGCTTTACTAACCTAAATAATCTTATGAAAACATATCAATACTTTTGCCTTTTGCACTTTTAAACGTCAGTTTAAGCTTATCCTTCTGAAATAGTTTCCTTAACCACCTCTTCGATTGTTGTTATACCGTCATAAATTATGGCTAATCCGTTATCTCGCAGCAGTTTCATACCCACCTTTTGTGCAGCAGAGCGGAGCACATTGGTCGATGCGTTGTTCATTATCAATTCTCGAATATCGTCATTGAAACGCATAATTTCAAAAAGGGCTGTTCGACCCCTATACCCGGTTTTATGGCATACATTGCACCCTTTGCCATAATAAAATTTCTTCCCTCGCACTTCATCAGGCGTCAGCGCAAGTTCCATAAGCTGGGCTTCGGTCGGTTCAAATTCCGTCCGGCAGTTCTGACATATACGCCTGACAAGCCGTTGGGCAATTATCCCTTCAATTGTTGCCGTAATAAGGAACGGTTCAACGCCCAAATCGAGCAAACGGGCAACGGAACTCGGGGCGTCATTGGTATGCAGCGTACTGAAAACCAAATGACCGGTCAGCGATGCCTGAGCGGCTATTTCCGCCGTTTCAAGGTCACGAACCTCACCGACCATCACAACATCCGGG
>JAQURJ010000101.1 GCA_028715705.1 Phycisphaerae bacterium
ATATGTTCAGGCCGCCAGTGGATGGACGCCTGGCCGGCCAATTTGCCGCGGATGGCACCGTCCCGATCTTTAGCGCATATCGCAAACAGGGAACACTGCTTGTGGATAGATGTATTTTGACCAGTCATATTTCGCCGCGTCCCTTTGAAAAATATGTCTCGGGCCAAATAGTTACGGTGATAAGCGATCAGCAAATGCAGACTGCGGATTTTGAAGCCTTAACACAGCTGCCAAGGGTTCACCACGATAAAGTAAAAGAGCAGCTGCAGGTTTGGCTGGATTGCCTTGACTGGCAGGAGCAGCTTACTTTTCAGAGGCAGATTGCCCTTCGGTACGAAAAGTATTTACCCGCTGATGACGGCCTGGCCCATTTTATAGTCCGGGACCAGAAGGCCTTGCAGCGATTACGCCGAAAGCGAGATTTGTTCATGATGGCCGCGTCATTATCAGATTCACAAAGTCGTGATTTGTGGCAACCGCAAGCCGGCCAACGAACTTTTCCCAAACACGTTGGTCAACTTACAAATACAGAATTCATTGACCCGGATACCTTCCCCTGTGATATAGAAAACAGGCCAGATCTGAAGGGTCAGAAACTGGCGATCATTACATTTAGAACGGAAGACGGCATCGCTGTTCAAAATATCCCCGAAGAGGGATTTCTGCTTGGCTCGGTAGGCGGTGACTTAAAACCTATAAACAGCGCACGCTTTGCTATACAAAGGTTTTTGAAGGGTAATGGTCATAACTGGTTTTTAGCTTACTGGCTGTTTGATATCCAAAACGCGGCTGCACCTACCATTATCAAAGAGGTTTATCAAGACGCTAAAACCTTCCTTTTGCTTAATGAGGATCAAAAAACAGCCGTCGAAAAGGCTCTAAATGCCCCTGATTTGTGTTTATTACAGGGTCCGCCCGGAACAGGCAAGACCGAATGTATCTCAGAAATGTGCCGCAGGGCCTGCCGGAAGGGTCAGCGTGTGCTGATAGCAAGTCAATCAAACACCGCTGTTGATAATGTAATGATGCTTATGAAACTTGATCCTTCAGTTCGACCGATTCGTTATGGGAACCGCGACCGTCTTGAGGAGGATGCGCAGTGCTTTTTAAAAGAAGAAGTTTTAGGGATGTGGTTCTCTGCTATTAAAAATGCCTGTTTAAGGCGAATACAACAGAACACAAAATCCGACCGTAAACTTAAAGAGGCCTCACAGGCCCTGCCGCTGCTTGAGACTATTGAATCACAATCGTCAACTCTGACGCCGCAGATCGAGGACCTCAGAACACGCCAAGAGCAGATAGAGCGTCAACGAGCGGGCCTTTCTGAAAAAATTAATACGCTTCGACAACAAGCAGATTATGTGAATCGAACTAAAAAGGCCCTTGGCGAATTAATTGGGTGGCTGGCCAGTAACACCTGTAACTATCCTTCGGTGGAATTGGTTTCTGATGGTTCAATTGATCAGGAACTGGATCGTCTCATCAGCGAGATCAGAAATGTTCTGGCGGTACAATCAACGATCCAGCTTCCATTCTTTGACGCGCTTGCCCAGAATCGCTGGACAGTCCTTCAACAGTTAAAAACCGCGGTAAGCTGTGCCGGTGCTATTGAAGAATTAACAAAGCAGGCCATTGCCGTCGCTCAATCCACAGATGGTGATCAAAAGACCCTAAAGGGGCAATGGTCAAAACTATGCAGGCTTCTCCAGCTGGCTTTGATCAATGCCTTTGGAACCGCATCACTGTCAGATCTCGATAATCTGATCGCTTCTCTGTCACCTTCAGTTAAATGGGCCGGTCTTCTGACCGAGCTGAAAACACTCTGTCAGACTTTGGCCGGTCCTGTTGGGCATATCCTGACGGCTGGTTCATATCGGATCAAGGACCGAATCATTCTTCTCCAAAATGAAACCGAGCAGAAAAAAGGCGATTATCAACAGCAGATCGAGCAATCGCTTTCGGAAAAAGACCGTTTAGACACCGAAGAAAGCCAGATCAATGAGCAGCTTGTCTCATTAGAGCGACAATATCTTGATATCCAGCGGCGATGGCAGCAGCTTTGGCCTGCCGCGTGCACTGATATGGAAACTGCAGAACCATCCCCTTCGATCTCCAAAGAGACCATTGATAATCGAAAAGCCCAATTTCAGCAGTGGCTAAATAAAGTTAGCGCCCACAATCAGCGCCGCCAGTTGTGGGACACAATCCGAAAACACTGGATAAAACTGCTTGACCGGCCCGCTGCCGCGAAGAATATTGAAATATTGAATCTTTACGTCACTAACGCCAACGTAGTTGGCGTTACATGCCTTGAGGCCGGTCAGAGATCTTTTTACGACAGCGAATATTTCAAACCATTTGATCTGGTCATTATTGACGAAGTCTCCAAAGCCACGCCGGCGGAACTATTGATGCCCATGATGTGCGGGCATAAAGCGGTATTGGTCGGAGATCACAGGCAGCTTCCGCCCATGCAAAAAGAAAAGGAAAGCAGCTATACCGAGGCCCTGGAAGAAGGTGTCATCAAACAGGAAGATTTTCAGCGATTCGAAAAACTGATCACCGCCAGTTATTTTGAGCGGCTTTTTACCGAGGCGCCTGATTCAATTAAACAGTGGCTGAAAATACAATATCGCTTCGGCGAACAGATAATGGACATTGTCAACATTTTCTACAACGGTCAACTTTCGTGCCCGGATAATATTGAGGATTTTCGCAGGAAAAAACAGCACAATTTGACCATATATGACCGGTTTGGCGGTAAGTTCCTGGAGCCTGATTGTCACTCACTCTGGATAGATTCATCTAAAACTCCATCCGGAGATTATTTCTACGAAAAACAGATTGGAAGCTCCAAGGTCAATCTGCTCGAGATTGAGCTTATAATCGCCAGTCTGAAGCTTTTGAACCAGTCGGTGAAACAAAGAGGTTTCCAGCCGCCGTTCAAACATAAAGTGTCTCCAAATGAGCACGGACTGCAATTGAAAGAATGGCTCAGAAAAGAACAAGAAGCTCTTTGCCTTAAGGACTTCGACGAAATTATTAAAGATGGTAAATTTCAGATCAATGGTCACCCTGCCGGCCCGGATACTTTTGTAAAAGATGGCGATCTTATTTGCGCAGACATGCGTATGCCGATCGGCATCATCACCTTTTACGGCGCTCAGCTTGGCCAGATCCGCCGGCGAATCAAAGAACTGCAAATCCAGCATGCCGACCAACTGGACTGCCTGAACATTAGGACCAATACGGTAGATAAATTTCAGGGTCTGGAAATGCCCATTGTCCTGGTAAGTATGGTCCGTGCCCCGCGCCACGGGCACCTGGGACAATTTGTCAGGGAGTATCGCAGGATCAATGTCGCGTTTTCGCGGGCGCAAAAATTATTAATAATTATCGGCTCGGCCCAGAGGTTCCGTGAAACCATAATTGACCTTCCCGATATCCGAACCGGTGAAATCAAGAAAACCACTGTCTATGAAAAGATTTATCAACTTGTCACTAAAAATGGAGGCCGCCGCTATGCACGATCGCTCATCAACAAAATCTAACGATTTTTCACCCTGCTCAAAAAGACACATCGACTGGCCGTATGAACTGGTACATGCACAAGCCTGGGTACTGCCTCTTGGCAATTACAATCCAATTGAGCAGGCAGTGATCCAAATCCTTGAGGAATTCAAAGATTATCCGCCATCTATCAAAGAAGCCGCTGACGAGCTTGAGATTATGGATTCGGTGTTTATTGAGTCAACACTGCGGCAGATGGTTGAAAAAGGGACGTTAAAAAGAATCGATACGTCGCTATCCTTAAATTTTGCAAACTGCCGCATCAACACAGGTTCTCTTAAAGAGGATAATAAGCCCTCCTGCCTTGAAAAACAGAGCGTACAGTTCTGTTTTGACGCAATCACTTCTGAACATATACACACGCCGCCGGCGGAGCTAAATGACAACCCCGCAAATCCGGTCATTGAGCCAGATAAGCTTGCCGCCAAACGCACACATCTGGGCCTGGATAAGAGCCGGCAATGGGCCGGCGACCAGCGTGAACCATTTATATCAGAATCGGCCCGAATAGTCGAAATGACCGTACTGCCGGATCACGGCAAATATGTTTGGCAGCCACTGTCTATAACTTGTGTCATCAAACCCGATGGATCGCTGCGATATCAGCTGGAGCAGGCAACTGACCGGCAGCAACAATGGCTCGATCAGCTCGATAAGAATCATCCTTTGTTTCAAAAATTCTAAAAATGAATTAAACCCTTTATTAACTTAAATTTGAAAGGAAAAAGTTATGAGTTCATATGGTTACAGAAAAGCGCAGTTAAGCCCAGAGCGGCTAAAAGAACTGCAGCAAGAAAGAACACGAAGAGAGGCGCAGGGTCTTCTAAAAACCTGCCAGAAAAAACTAAGCCGTATCGCAGATCCTGTTATGAAAGAGCTGCTTGAAAAACAAATCCAATCGTTCCAATCCCAGATCAGCGGCATCCTGAACCAGCTCCAATCTTCGCCGCAAACTGCTCTTAATTCCGCAGAGCAGCTTGCACAACAAATCAACACAGCTTTTTCACAGGCAAAGATCCGCGTCGATCATATCCAGCTTGAGCAGCTTAAAAAAGAAGCGAACAGCTCTTTGGGCGATGCAACTGGAATGCTCAGACACATACACAACCCGATTATCCAGCAATTGATTGGCCCTAAAATCCGTCAACTTCAGCCGCAGATCAAAAAAATCTCCGAACTGATCGATACCGATCCATCAAAAGCCAATTATCTTAGTAAGGATCTTCAGCATCAGATAAAAAAAATGCTCGATACGGCCCAAAAAGAATTTCAAAAAGAGGCCAAAATAAAGGCCGCCGCTAATATCAAGCTCGAGCAGGTCGGCCAGCAGCTGGAGGCCTCAATGGAAGAGGCCAGCCAAATCCCTGACGAACAGTTGCGGCAGATAAGGAAACTAATTGATACCGCTGCCGAGCATTATCAACAGGGACAGTTCAAGCAGGTCGACCAGTTCTGTCAACAGGCTTCGAATTTACTTAAGCAGGCCTCGCAAAAAAGTTTTGATGAGACTATTCGAAAAGAAGTTGTGCAGGGCCTTTTGACAACGCTGGCCCAAATGGGATTTGTGGTACAGCCTCCCTTCCTGGATGGCGACCAGCAAGAAAACCGGACCGTCCGATTGTCAGGCAGGCTGCCATCCGGCAAAATGGCCTCTTTTAATGTACACCTCGATGGACGGATGGATTTTGATTTAGAGGGATATCAGGGAAAGGCATGTGCCAAAGAACTGGAAAAAATTGACGAAATCCTCAATCAGCGGTTTTTCATTAAACTTAGCGAAAACAAGATAACATGGAAGAATCCCGACAAGATCGCCAAGACAGCGATGCAGCTTCCGACCGGAAACCGTAACATTAATCTTCATTAATAAGGAAAAAACCATGCAAAATAATACAACATTACAACAACCCCAATGGCTGCAGAACTTCCTGCGCGAGGGCGATATCAAACGGTTGATCCTGCTTGAAGGCAATGTAAACGATATCTTCTATGATCCCGACCAGCGGCAGTATACATCTTTGCCCCAGTACATTCGCCGCACGATCGAACGGAATGAAAGTTTTTCGTTCAATTTTACCGGCCTTTGGGATCAGATCGACGGTCTCAAATTCAAGGATAACGCCATACGGGATAAATTCCTAAAAGCCCTGCAATCCGCCCCCGATCAGAATAAAAGTAAACAGCTTTATGATGTCCAGTCGCCGGCTGATTCGCAAACAGGGTCGAATAAACTCTATACCGAACCGGCTGATCTCCTGGCCGCTATCGGCAATGTGACACAAAAACATCGCTGCGCCTTTATACTGAACCATACCCAGCACATGGTCACCCAACCGAATCACCCTGATTCTCAGGAACGTACATGGATACTTCAGTTAAAAAAGAATATTCTCGATGACGGTATAGTCCTTATTAACAGCGACACCCTTCGGGATAGTGCAGGATTGATCGTCCTCATTACCAATAGTCTGGCAAATATCCCACCATCCATTTACCAGGCCGACCCCCGCGTCAAACTAATCAGCGTCCCATGCCCCTGCCGCTCAGAACGAAGGGACTTCTTTCTTCGGCATATCGACGATCTTCGCTGTCAGCACCCGCAATCCGGCCACACCTCTGACCAGGTACTTATTGCCGATCAAAACCAACTCGCGGAAATATTCGCCGACATTACCGACCAGTTCAAGATGATCGATCTCAAACAGCTTTTAGCGCTTTCCATGAAAACATCGGAGCCGCTGCCGCCAGAAAAACTGGTCAACCTCTATAAATTAGGTGATCAAAGGTCACCCTGGGAAGAACTTAGCCAGGAAAAACTGCGGCAGGTAGATAATATTTTGAAAAAACGGGTCGTCGGCCAGGACGAGGCTGTCGAGCACGTAGGAACTATGATGATCCGGGCATATCTTGGACTGGCCGGTCTGCAGCATTCCAAAAAACGCAGCAAGCCCAAAGGCACGCTTTTCTTTGTCGGGCCAACAGGGGTGGGTAAAACGGAACTGGCAAAAGCTGTCGCGGAATTTATATTCGGCGACGAGTCGGCCTTTATCCGTTTTGATATGAGCGAGTATAACCATGAGCACTCCGATCAGAAGCTCATCGGGGCTCCTCCAGGCTACGTCGGCTTTGAACAAGGCGGTCAATTGACCAATGCCGTCCGCAATCAGCCCTTCAGTGTCATTCTTTTTGACGAGATCGAAAAGACCCACGATCGGATACTGGATAAATTCCTGCAAATACTCGAAGACGGCAGACTCACCGACAGTCGCGGCGAAACTGTGTTCTTCTCGGAATCCGTGATAATTTTCACCAGCAATATCGGCGCCTCAACCATGCCGGAAACCAACGACAAAGAATTGATCAAACAGCATTTCCTAAGCGCTGTCGAAGAACATTTTGTCCGTCAACTCAACCGTCCTGAACTTTTGAACCGGCTCGGTGATAATATCGTCACTTTCAATAAGATAACCGACAATAGTTTTCGCAGTTCAATCCTTCAAAAGAAAATGGCTCCCATGCACAATTCTCTAAGAGAAAG
>JAQURJ010000102.1 GCA_028715705.1 Phycisphaerae bacterium
GTGCAGCAGGACGATGGAACCTGACTTGCTCAGTGTATCGTTGATGTTTAGGAGGGTTTATGGATACAGGTAAATTGAAAAGAATCTCTGATTGTCAATGGATGATAGAACAGCAGGGCGATATGAACGTGTCAGCGATTCTTTTCGGTGATGAAAAAATCATCTCTGATATGGATGAGAAAGTTTATGAACAGGCCGTTAACGTCGCAAGGCTTCCCGGCATCGTGCGAGCAAGTTACGCCATGCCGGACGCTCATTGGGGCTACGGTTTCCCAATAGGGGGGGTAGCGGCATTCGATCCTGAAAACGGCGGTGTTATAAGTGCCGGCGGTGTGGGATTCGATATCTCCTGCGGAGTGCGAACGCTTACCACCGGCCTTACCGTTGATGACCTCAAGGCTAAAAAAGAAGTTCTTGCCGATATGCTCGAACGAAAGATACCTGCTGGCGTGGGAAGTGCGGGAAAATTGAACTTATCAATAGACGGCATTGAGGATGTGCTTGTCGGCGGGGCGAGGTGGGCTGTCGAAAACGGTTACGGAACGGATGAGGATTTAAAACGCATTGAAGAGAACGGTTGCATCGAAGGCGCTCAGCCGCGATACGTTTCTGAGCACGCCAAGACAAGACAGAAAGATCAGGTCGGTACCCTCGGTTCCGGAAATCACTACCTCGAGGTCCAGCAGGTGACAAAAATTTTCGATAAACAAACTGCCGATATATTCGGTCTTGTAGAAGGTGACATTGCCGTTAGTATCCACTGCGGTTCGCGCGGTCTGGGACATCAGATCGGCACGGATTTTTTGCAGGATATGGTGCGTCAAGCCGCTTCTATGGGCATAATGTTGCCGGAAAAGGAACTTGCCTGCGCCCCGCTGGATTCTGATCTGGGCAGGAAATATATCGGTGCGATGAATTCGGGCATAAACTGCGCACTTGCAAACCGCCAGGTATTGACGCATCTTGTTCGTGAGATTTTTGACAGGATTTTGCCGAAAGCGAAAGTTCGGCTTCTTTACGATGTCTCCCACAATACCTGTAAACTCGAAACGCATATAATCGGCGGCAAAGAAAAAAAGCTCTATGTTCATCGCAAGGGCGCGACCCGCTCATTTGGCGCCGGCCATCCGTCACTTCCCGCTGACCTTCGCGCTGCTGGTCAGCCGGTGTTGATAGGCGGAACGATGGGAACGGCCTCTTATGTTCTTTGCGGAATGAATGAGGCTATGGAATTGTCTTTCGGTTCGGCTTGTCATGGATCTGGAAGAAGCATGAGCCGCCATCAGGCCGCTAAACAGTGGCAGGGCAGGCAGGTGGTAAAAGACCTTGCCAGCCGAAATATCATCATCCGCAGCCCATCCTTCAAAGGCATAGCCGAAGAAGCTCCAGGAGCATACAAGGATATAGACGCGGTGGTAAACGCAACAGAAAAAGCAAAACTTGCCAAAAGGGTTGCACGCCTCGAACCACTCCTCTGCGTTAAAGGCTAAATTATCACATTGCAAGGTCAATTTTACACGCTTTTAACCAAATCGGCTAGGTCCTTTTGTTTTTGGCGGTTAATCTGATACAATTAAATTCAGATGTACAGGATTTGGGTGATATTTGTGTTTGTTTTCGCGCTGACTGGTTTGATTGACGCAGCCGGCGATTTGGTTGTCGAAGGCACTCTCGAAGCAAATCTGGATTTGCCTAAGGTGTTGTTTATTATCAAACGTGACCCAAACGCACCAGCTCTGGAAACTTATGATTGGTTTTCCGATGAGTACTATTTTGCTCCTCATTACGCCTATCTCGATACGGGAGCATCGGGCATTCTTCTTTCTTTAGAAACCGCTACCTTGATGGGGATAACAACTGAACTAAACGCGCAGTACGTGGATGTAGGTGTCGGCGGTGAGGAGTATTTTGATGTTTCCGAACCGCTCTATCTGGGAGTCGCTGATTATAATACGCCCGACCCAAACGACCAAAACAGTTATTCGTTATTGCCATCGTGGCATTTTCAGGTATCCCAACAGGAAGCGGACGAATTGATAGGCTTCATAAACCTGATAGGAATGCCTGCAATGGCAGGAAATATCGCTGTATTCGATACCGGAGTTACAAACGAAGGACTTGGCGACCCTAATTTGTGGGATTTTAATGGTATAGATTTTAATGACATCTGGGACTTAAACGACCTTAGCGCGGGAGAGTATATAGCGGACATCAAGTATCCCGGCGACCCAAATATGCCGCAGACGGATTTCGAAATACCGCTGATTTTTGAGAACTTCCTTGCAACCGACAATCCGTATAATATTCCGCCGCTGCCTGTAGGGGCGTATAATCCCCTTATAAAAAATGTTACGGTTGAAAACAACAATGTTCAGATTACAAGCGACTGGCTGCTCGATACTGGCGCGGCAGCCAGTATTATCAGTTCTGATATCGCATGGCAATTCGGCTTGATTGATGATGAAGGTAACACGATTGTGTTACCTGATTTCTATCTTACCGTCGGCGGAGTGGGGGGGACGATAGAAGAGATTCCAGGATATATTATTGACAGGCTTTCCATTCCTACGTTATCGGGGTTTAATTTGGTTTTTACAAACGCTTGTGTGGCGGTGCATGATATCGCCGTCTATAACTTTGAGACCGAGGAATGGACAATCCTCAACGGTATTTTCGGCGAGAACTTTTTGACCGTCAGTGTCCAAATGGAAGCCGGCTGGCCGGTTGATTTCACCCCAACTATTTTTGACAAAGTTGTTTTTGATACTACCAAAGCTACCCTCGGATTTAAGCTTATTGACATCAACGACATGCCGGTCTGCGGCGACGCCAATCATCCTCAGCCCTTGGGGGATTTGAATAGTGACTGCCGTGTCAATTTTGGTGACATTCTGGTATTAAAGGATAATTGGCTGCGAGGTGACTGTAACAGCACAAATCAATGGTGCGATGAAGCTGATTTAAATAATAGCGGCAGTGTCGATGCGATCGATTTTTCAAACGTCAGCCGGAACTGGCGAAAATCCGCGTTTCAGCCGCTTTGCGGTTCTCCTGATAATCCCTGGCCCAGGGGTGATTTCAATCGTGACTGTAAGTTCGATATGCTCGATTTAAGGATTTTAGCTGACGAATGGCTGAGTGACTGTAATCGTCTTAATATGAATTGTCGAAGTATGGATATCGATGACAACCACATCATTAATTTTATTGATTACTCTTACTGGATGAATTGACTTTTATAACTCAACGATTTGAGATGTATTTTACCGCCTCGGATATATCTCTGAAAACTTTAGTTGCTGTCTGTGTGACAAAGACTGATGGCGCTCGCTGCGACGGCCAAATAACATAAACTTCCTTAGCCGCTTCGTGGGCATGTTGAAGCTCCCGCTCGACACCGCTGCTTATAGCCGCACGGCCATCCTCAAACACGGGCACAAAACTGACTATCATATTGGCCTGGTCGATAAGCATAAAATCACGCGCATAAGTCTGGCTGTTGATGTCACGCTCTATCTGCTGAACCTGCATAAGGTCGAGTTTTACCGTTTCTCCGCCGAATTCCGCATCAACGCGATATAATCCATCTTCCGCCGCTTTGTGCGCAAGATACGGCAGATTTGCCTCTTCAATGTCGCCGGGGTCAAAGCAGGTAAAATGCTTCTTTAGCTCCTGCCGGAATTTCTGAATTTCGGCGTTCACCTTTGGTGCATCGGTAACGTGTGTCATAGGAAAACTAAGATAAGCCTTTTTTCGCTTCGGTTCAAATATCAGCCTATAAAATGCCTCAACAGTTTCCTCTTCTAATCCGCGAGCCATACAATAAAAAGGCACTTTGTCATTAATACCCTTGCAGAGCATCTCGGTGCTGATGATCTCCTCCTCCCGCCAAACGATCAGATCTTTTAGCACATGCTCGGTTGTGTGTTCATCCGTCAGCCTTTTATGCAGCGCGACCACGCCGTCAACCATACAAACATAAACATCCGCGTTCAATTCCCGCATCTGGTCAAAATCCACGGCTGGAAACAATCCATGCCGCCAGCGGAACGTTGCGTGCGTATTGACTATCAGATTTTTGGCCTGTTTTGATTTTGCGATGATATCCTTGAATATGCTTCGCCGAAGTCCGTGCAGCCGTTTGATAGGTATGTCGAGTATCCGTCCCTTTTGAATATCCGGCGATTCGGCGTACATCATATCACCGACGTTGCACAGGGCAATTTGTGTTCCCTTCCCAGCGGCGTATTCGCATACCTTCTCCAGGTAGTTCTTCTTATCGATCCCCACCATCCCTGTCACAACAATTATCATTTCGCTCCCTTAAAGGTTTTTAAGCCGTTCTTTGATTTCATGCTCTTTGAGTGCTTTGACAATTTCAGCCATGTCGCCGGTCATTACCCTGTCAAGATTGTAAAGAGTCAGGTTTATTCGGTGGTCGGTAACGCGATTTTGTGGAAAATTATATGTGCGAATCTTCTGGCTGCGGTCGCCGGAACCAATCATGGTTTTTCGTGCCGATTCGCGTTCGGCTCGCCGCTGGCTCTCGTAATGTTCGTAAATTCTGCTTCGCAAAATTCGCCATGCCTTTGCGCGGTTCTTGTGCTGGCTTTTTTCATCGCGCATGCTTACGGTGATGCCGGTCGGTATATGCTCAAGTTTAATTGCGCTTTCAACCTTATTTACATTCTGGCCGCCCGGTCCACCGGCTCGGCTGACATGCTCGACAACATCGTCAGGTTTTATATCGACATCCACCTCTTCCGGCTCCGGCAAAACGGCTACTGTCGCAGCCGACGTATGAACTCTGCCCTGTGATTCAGTTTCAGGAACACGCTGGACTCGATGCCCGCCGCCTTCATATCCAAGCTCGCTCCAAACGCCCGCCCCCTTGATATTAAATATTATTTCACGAAAACCTCCCCGTTCGGTGGGACTGAAATCAAGCTGCTCCATTTTCCATCTGCGGTTCTCAGCGTATCGGGTGTACATTTCATATAAATCGCGAGCAAAAAGGGCAGCTTCATCTCCGCCGGTGCCCGCCCGTATTTCAATAATAATCGAAGATATCGAATCGTCGTCAGCCATAACCAGCTTGTTCTGTATTGCTTCAAGTAGTTTATCCCGCTTTTCCTCAAGCTGTTCTTCCTCGGCCTGGGCAAGAGCTTTGAATTCCTCATCAGCCTCGTCGTCACTTATAATCTGCTCTGCATCGGCTATTTGCTCAACATATTTTTGATACTCTGCGTATTTTTCCACGACATCCCGAAGCTTGCCCTGTTCTTTGCTTAGGGTGATAATTTTATTGTGGTCAACAGCAATATTAGGGTCAGCGATCTGCGATTCGATATCTTTGTACCGCTGCTGCATTTCATTGAGCTTGTTTAGGAGTGTATTTTGTTCATTCATTTTTAGGGTGATGGATTTAGCAAAGAAAAAGGCTTCCGTTGTATCTACAGACCGGAAGCCTTTGAGTTCAAATAAAGGTATCTACTTTTTGCCTTTTTTGTCCTTCTTGTCTGGTTTGGCAAAATAATCGCCGCCGAACTTCTTCTGGAACCGCTCGATTCGACCAGCCGTATCGACGAATTTCTGTTTGCCGGTATAGAACGGATGGCACATAGAGCAAATTTCCGCGTGAATATTTTCTGACGTGCTCTGAGTCTCGAAAGTACTGCCGCAGCCGCAGTGAACCGACACTTTCTGGTACTTAGGATGTATATCTTTTTTCATAATAAAAGCTCCATTTACTAAAAACCTATTATTCTAGGTTTTTTGCAGCGTTTTGCAATCTTTTTCTATAAAATTAATGGATTTGCTGGAAATGAATTCTTTAACTCAATGCCTGAGGAGACTTATATTAAGGCAACTTCTAAAAATTGTTTTTTCAAAGCCCCGACCGTGAGGGAGGGGGTCAAAAACGCAGGTTTTAATTTCGGATGTCGAATTTTTAGAAGTTCCCTTAAGATTTCAAGTCGCTGAACACGGCTGTACACGATTTGATACGGCTAAATACGGTCAAAAACGGCTGAATACGATAGTTTGGTGTTGGATTCTCAGTGAATATGAGCTTAATGTAGAGCTTGGCTCTAATTTTCTTGCAATACTGGCTGGTTTTATGTAAAGTTGGCGGAAATTTGTCGGAACGTGTTTTTCGTTTATTTTGAGATCTATGCACAATGGAAACCTTGACTAAATTATCCAGCAAAAGAGCGGTCCAACAAATATTTGATTGTAGTTTAAGGTTGTAGAACCCAAAAACAATCAATTTGGCAATTTCTATAACTTATTTATTGATAAATACTTGGAGAGGTGGCCGAGCGGCTTAAGGCAACGGTTTGCTAAACCGTCGTACGAGTAATGCTTGTACCCCGGGTTCGAATCCCGGCCTCTCCGTTTTTCTGTTTCATTCGGAATGTTATTGTTTCAAAGCATTTATAACAAGGCACGGAAAGAGCCTCACCCTCCCCACTGTTTTCTACTGCTTCAAAGGCCTTAATTATATCATCGTATGCTGTTTCTGCTGCTTGGGATAAGAGCTTATTTTATCCCTGCTATTATTCTTGCGTTCGCGGGACTTGTTATAGAAAACACAAAAATCAAACGGAATCGGTATTATGTTCGTTAAGGGCGGGCAGTCAAATTATTATTGGCATTTTAGCGGTGTGCATTGGCCTGGCGCGGCAGAGCCGCAACCAAAAATCCTAAACAAATTCTAATGTTACCAAAACAAAATACAACACCTTGTCCAAAAATGAGTTATGGTTATTGATATTAAAAAACGTGCAGAAAAAACAAGATGTTGATGGATAGTAGTACGCCCTCTATGGGGGCTTTGCTGCAATGGACTAAAATGTTACAAAAAACTGAATTTCCGCTTGGCTGGTAGCCGAATAGACAGTTAAATGGCTATAAAAAGATTTACAGAGCCTGTTGCACAATGATTTTCGAATCCAACCATTGGATTTGACGGCTATCCAGGACAGACGGCTCAATTCTCTGTTTCCCAGACACCTTTTCTTAACTTTTTATATGTAATCATGGTTTTGCCA
>JAQURJ010000103.1 GCA_028715705.1 Phycisphaerae bacterium
TTCTGACGCTCAGGCGCTGGGGTTTGCCAATCGAATGAAAAAACAAAGCGGCGATACCGAGGGCAAAATCATCTGCCTTACGATGGGGCCGCCTATGGCAGAGGAAGTATTACGATATTCGCTGGCTCGGCATGCCGATATGGCTGTGCTGCTGACTGATAGGGCATTGGGTGGAGCCGATACCTGGGCTACGGCGAATCCTTTGGCCTATGCCATCAGGAAGATCATAAAAGACATATTGAAAGATGATCAGGACTATTACATCGTAAGCGGTATGCAGTCGGTTGATGGTGATACGGCTCAGGTTCCTCCTCAGATAGCCGAAGAACTGGATATTCCGTGTATCGCCTATGCAACCGATTCTGAGTATAAAAACGGAAAATTTGAATTCACACGGATCGTAAGCGGCGGAAGCCAGGTAGTAGCGGCAAGGACTCTTCCGGCTGTAATTACCGTAGCTAAATATGAGTATCCAGTTTTCGCTACTTTCGCAGATACCCGCAAGGCGCGGGATATGAAAGTTATCAAATGGGCGGCGTCTGATATTAACGCTCCACAGACGGGTGTCAAAGATTCCAAGACTCGCGTAATTCGCGTTTTTCCACCAGGCAAAAGTACCCGCAAATGTCAGCATGTAAGTGACCCGCAGAGTTTTGCTAAAATTATCATGCAGTCTTTTGAAAGTTCCAATGGCGATGGTGTGGTGGCGGGAAACCTTAGCGAACATTATATTCTGCCTCCAAAGCGGAAAAACAAGTTTGACCGAAGCTTTGAGGGCACGCAAAAGGAGTCAGAAGATTATAACTTGCTGGCGGAAAAATTGACTGCACTTGGCATAGACGACGTTGAACAGATTACCGATGAAACAAAGGAAAAGATACTCGAAGCCGCAGGCAAGCAGTTCCATAAAAAAGCTCTTGACGATATGCTTGACGGTTTGAAACAGAGAGAAGCTTCGTATAACGGCCATGTCTGGGTAGTTGCCGAGCACCGTAATGGACGCATGTTCCCTGCGACGTTTGAACTTATAGGAAAGGCAAGGGATCTGGCCGATTCGCTGGATACCGAAGTAGGGGTGGTTGTTGCAGGAAAATTGGTAGAGCATTTTGCAAAAGAACTAATTGCCGCTGGAGCCGATAATGTTTATATCATAGAAGACGAACTTCTTGAGGAATTTGATCCGAGAAGCTACAGAAAAGTAATTTCCGATGCCATTAAAAAATATTGGCCGCAGATAGTGCTCTTTGCCGCTACGCCGCAAGGCAGAATGCTCGCTCCGCTGGTATCCTACCGTGTTGAATGCGGTCTCACAGCCGATTGTACTTCGCTCGATATCAAGGATAGCTCCCGCAAAGGCCAGGTTGCCGTTCTGATGCAGACGCGTCCGGCTCTTGGCGGAAATGTTATGGCTACTATCTGCACAAAGGACAGCCGTTCGCAGATGGCTACCGCTCGTCCCGGCGTTATGAAAAGACTTGCCGATGCCCCAAGCCGTAAAGGAAAAGTTATACGTCACGATGTCGTATTAACCGAAGACGATCTGAGCCTCGACATTCTCAACACCGAGTTGGGTAGCGGCGAAGTCAATTTCGGAGCCGAAGTTATTGTCAGCGGCGGTAAAGGTATGCAGAGTCGTGACAGTTATGAAAAGCTTGTAGGCTCGTTATGCGATGCGCTTCAGCAAAAAACCGATATGGCTGTTGAACGTGGAGCCAGCCGTGCCGCCGTTGAGCAGGGATTTATCGAAAGAGTTCACCAGGTCGGCCAGACCGGCACCGCCGTTGGCCCCAAGTTATATGTCGCCGTCGGTATCAGCGGGGCCATCCAGCATATGATAGGTGTTGCCAACAGCGGCACGATAATTGCCATAAACAGCGACCCTAACGCTCCGATATTCAAGCAGTGTGATTATTATATAGTGGGAACTGCCGAACAGGTCATCCCGCAACTTGTTGGTTCGCTGCAAAGCTATAAAAAAGCCTGATTTACTCTAAAATTAAACGAGGAACGAATGTCACAGACTGATTATTCACGAACACAGGTTCTTATTGTCGGCAGTGGGCCAGCGGGGTTGGCCGCTGCGATAAAATTGAAGGCCATCAAGCCCGAGACGCAGGTTTGCGTTATTGAAAAAGCTCACGATTCGGGCAATCACAATCTTTCTGGAGCGGTTCTTGAAGCAAAGGCATTGCATAAGCTTCTTGATGCTTCAGTAAACAATTGGCAGGAAGGTGACGAGGCAAAAGAGGTGCTGGCCAAGAAAGTCGATAAAGACGATGTGATGTTTTTTGCCGGTGACAAATTTTCTTTCAATATCTTTCCTGTAATAAAAATAGCCAAAAAATTTGGTCTTGGTTTTGGACAGATGATGCACCATGGTGATTATATTGTTTCGGTTTCGCAGTTGACCCGCTGGCTTGGCCGGTTGGCCAAAGAGATGGGCGTGGAAGTCTTGTGCGGTTTTTCGGCTGCCGAAATACTGTGGGACAAAGAGAAAAATCTTGCCATAGGCGTAAAACTTGTAGATCAGGGCCTTGACAAGGAAGGGCACCCTCAGCCCAATTATGTCGCAGGAGAAGATATACTCGCCGATGCTGTTATAATCGCTGAAGGCTGCGACGGTTTGCTTGCAGAGCAGTTCGTTGAAAGAGCCGGTCTTAAAAGAAAATACACCCAGTTATATTCGCTTGGCGTAAAAGAGCTTATTAAGGTAAGCGAAAAGCAATATGAAAAATTCACCGGCGGACGCGTTGTGCACGCTATGGGTTATCCGATATGGACTCCGCTTCGCGGGCCGGCTATGTTTGGCGGCGGCATTATCTATCCAGTTGACAAGGAACACATCGCCGTTGGAATAATAGTCGGTCTTGACTTTAAATATTGCGATTTTAATCCGCAGGATGCTCTGACACGGTTTAAGGGACATAAATTTGTAAAGCAGTTCATTGAAGGTGGAACCGTTGTAGAAGCCGGAGCCAAGATGATACCCGAGGGCGGATGGAATGCCGTTCCTCGCGACCCCAAAACAGGTTCCATCGGAAAATCAAATGTGATGCTTGTCGGTGACAGCGCCGGTTTTGTAAATATGCTCAAGATAAAAGGTCTGCATAATGCTATCGAATCCGGTATCTGCGCAGCCCAAGCCGTCAGCGTAAATTTAAGCGATCCCACTCTTTGTGCCGCTCGATATACCGAATGCCTTGATATGTCCGATGTTGCGGCGGAAATGAAATCAGCAGCGAAATTCCGCCAGACGGTAGCAAAGTTAGGCGCAACGATTGGTTTCCCATTATCGGTATTCAGCAAGTTTATGCCGGACTTTGATATTGAACGCGACACACAAACTATGAAGTCTCAAAAATACCGGCTCAAACCAGATGTCAATTTTGATAAAGATACATTTACGGCTGTGGCGGCGACAGAGCACCGTGAAGAACAGCCCAGTCACCTTATAATTTACAATCGCAACACCTGCTCAGTCAAGTGTACTCCCGTGTTCGGACGGCCTTGTATAACATTCTGTCCGGCAGGAGTTTATGAAACAATAGGGGGGCAGGTAAAAGCGGCTAATTCGTCTAATTGTCTGCATTGCAAAACCTGCCAGCGCAAATGTCCATTTGATAACATTAGCTGGACGGTTCCTGAAGGCGGCGGTGGACCTCGCTATAAGAGGATGTAATTTGAGGCATAAAAAAAACCGTTCCCAATTATATGAGAACGGTTTTTTTGTGAATGTACAGATTTATGATCATTGCTTATTTGGCAGTTTATGGTCCTTCTCTTTCTGGATGGCTTCATAAACTTCGCGGCGATGAACAGATACATCTTTTGGAGCGTTTATCCCCAGCCGCACCTTATCCCCCCGAACATCGACAATAATAACTTCGATATTATCACCGATAATGATAGATTCATCCTTTTGTCTGCTTAAAACCAGCATTTTTCAACTCCTTTTGTAGCCTAACACTACTTTTACGGTCAGGCCCTTTTACTGTTCGTCCATGAACATTCCGGCTTGCCGATGCCGGTTTATACTTTTTTCGGCCAATTCGAGGGGTTGAAACAGGTGTTTTTTTGCGGAATTAAAATAAAAAAATAGTTATAGGACGATTTAGATGTAAAGTCATATGAGAAAAGTTGTTAAGTTGCAATCTGTTGGAATAAAAATTTTGGTTTGTGTCCAAATTTTGGACGAATGACGATCGTTTTTAAGGTTGTTGTTTTTTCCAGAGGCTGTATCTAACTGCCAGCCAGTACCCGCCAATCGCCCCGATTGTGCCGAAAGCGACCATCTGAATCGGTAGTATCGCGGTCAGCGTATTTGTAAAAAACACCGGTGGGACTATGTCGGCCATATCCGCAAAAGCCCTGCCATTTGCCCAGGAAATAACCGCTACTGCTGTAATCGCACCGCTTGCCAGAACCGTCCATAAGAAATCAGCGTTCAAAAACAGCTTGGCCAGGAATGAAGCTGCTGCAAAGGCAGCGACAACGGCGAAAAATATCTGCCCCGCGGATGGCTGAGCGGCATAGCCTTTCAATCGCACGCTTTGGGCAAGTAATGGCGTCAATAACACCACCACTATTACAGAGACCGCAAAAGCCGCGAGGGGATTGAGGAATTTGTTATATACGGGGTTGTCGTTAGTGAGAGTTACAGTTTTTGCTTTGAAAAGCTTGTGTGCCGCTATAACTCCGACAAAACCTGCCAGAACCACCAAAAGCCAAAGAACAGGCTCCCACATGAAAATTGAATAGATGTGGGTGCGAAATTCCACTGTGGGATATTGCTGTGTCATATTTGCGATATTTCCTGAACGGAATGCCCATACCGCAAGTCCTGCTGGGGCGGCGAGAACGGCTACCTGTTTTCCAAAAGGCCAGCTCAATAAATACCCGATAAATCCAGCGGCAAAGCCTAAAGCGACGCAAATCGCCAAATCCGCCGCCTCAATAGTTTCTGTTGCGGCGGAAACCGTATCAAACGGCGTTGGAGTGGCGATCAGGGGCCAAGCCGCAAAGCCTATAAGTCCGGCTCCGAGTGCTAATACTGCCGCTATTCGTAATTTCATCGACCAGGAAAGTTCCACTTGCGTTATCTCTATCTAAACCACAAAAGTCACGAAAAAAATCATATAGGGTTAAATATAATCATACATCGTCCAAGCCGCAACTAAAAATCCAGAATGTGTCGTTGTGTCTCGGGTTTCTGGCTCCGGAAAGGGTATTGCCAAAATGGAAGAAATTTTATACAATTACAGTTTTGCAAAAAAGTTTATCCCGCTTTTTAGGGCTGAAAAGGAGCGAAAATGTTTCGTGAACAGATTAAGGTAATCGATTGTACTATCCGCGACGGCGGATTGATAAACAACCACTTATTCACCGATGAGTTTGTCCGTGCGGTCTATAAAGCCCTCTCCGAGGCTAAAATTGATTATATGGAAATGGGCTACCGTTCAAGCCGCAAGTTTGCCCCTGAGAAGGATTACGGTCCGTGGAAGTACTGCGACGACGATAAAATTCTCAAGATCATCGACGGTATCGAGTCGGATGTGAAGCTAAGTATTATGGTCGATGCCCACCGTGTCGAAGACCAAGAGTTCAAACCGGTTGACCAAAGCCCCGTGGATATGATCCGTGTGGCTACGTATGTCAAGGATGTTGATAGGGCTATTGCACTAGTGGACAAAGTTCACGACCTCGGCTATGAGACGACGGTCAACATTATGGCTGTTTCGACCGAGAACGAATTTGACCTTATCGAAGCGCTTGACCAGCTTGCCAAGACGCCAGCTCCGGTCATCTATGTAGTGGATAGTTTTGGATATTACTACTGCGAGCAGATAGAATATATGGTCAAGCTCTTCAAGAAGCATCTGCCGGGAAAAGAGATTGGCATCCACTGTCACAATAATCAGCAGCTTGCTTTTTCCAATACCATTGAAGGTATTATTCACAATGCCAACTATCTCGATGCGTCGCTTTACGGGATAGGCCGCGGGGCGGGAAACTGCCCGTTGGAACTGCTCGTCGGCTTTTTGAAGAACCCCAAATTTAACCTCAAACCCATTCTCAAGGCCATCGAGGATTATATGATTCCGATGCTCAAGGATATCGAATGGGGCTATATGATTCCTTATATGATTACAGGTATGTTTAATCAGCACCCTCGTTCGGCTATAGCCTTGCGTGAGACCGATCGTAAGGACAAATATGCCGAATTCTATGAGGAGCTCTACGACGTAATGCCATAGGAAGTGAAACCCTTCACAGGACAAGACAAAGAGTTCGTGGTTCGTTGACGAGAATAGGGTTTAGGGTAGAGGGTGGAGCGTATAGGAAGCAGCCGGACGTCCCGTTGGGACGAGAAAATAGAAAGTTGAAAATCGAGAATAGAAACGGCCACCAGC
Organism: Phycisphaerae bacterium; assembly: GCA_028715705.1. Taxonomy (GTDB): domain Bacteria; phylum Planctomycetota; class Phycisphaerae; order Sedimentisphaerales; family Anaerobacaceae; genus JAQURJ01. Next base: position 6,411 of record JAQURJ010000103.1, read on the forward strand.
CCTGGATTCCCGCTTTCGCGGGAATGACAAGGTGTCTGTATAAGTAACCCACCAGAATAAATCTAGGGGCTAAATATCAAGAGGGGCGAGTAATTTGCCTATATTAACATTTTTAGAGTAGGGGGAAAGTGCTTGTTTTTATCTGAGAAATTGGGATAAT
>JAQURJ010000104.1 GCA_028715705.1 Phycisphaerae bacterium
GTGATACCATTTATTGCAGCCGGTATGGGTATATCGGCCTTTGCTAGTATCAAAGAGGGCGAACAGGCCAATGCCGCAGGTATGTGGCAGGAGAAAGTTGCTAATGCAGAGGCCAAAGCAACTGAGCAGGCAGGTCAGTATGAGTCGCGTGAGATTCGCAAGAACGCCGAACGCGCTCAGGCCGCTATGACAGCTAGTACCTATGCGACAGGCGGTATTATGTCCGGCAGTAAACTGATAGGTCTTGCAGACCAGGCCAGAGAATATGAAGCTGACGCCCGTGTAACAATGAACAACTATCAGCTTAAAGCAACCGGACTCAGGCAACAGGGCGCTATGGCCCGCATACAGGGTAAACAAGCAAGAACAGCGGGTTACTTACGAGCCGCGGGCGGTGTAGCACAGGGGATTGGTTCTATGTACCTTCTGGGTGCAGGCGGAGGTAAATTACCTTTTGGCGAAAGTAGTTTAGAAGGTGTTGCAAGTCAGGCAAACGACTGGGTATCAGGAGTTGGTTTTCCTTAACAGGTAAATAATATGCCAGACCCAAGATATTTCAGACAAGTGTCACCATTACCGACAGCGGGCAACGCAGCCGAAGTTGACGTAAGAGCAATGAGCGCCCCGCTGCGCGAACTGGGCAATATAGGCAATACAATGACTAATGTGGGCCTCGACGCGATGAGGCAAAACAAAGAGGCCGAGTATTACGACCAGTTGAACAACGCCAAACTGGTGTCGCTGCAAGCCGACCAGAAATGGGTAAAAGAACGTGACACACTTACTGACACCTCAACCTGGGAAGAGGCTCTGAGAAAAAGACAGACAGAGGTAGCCCCAAAATTCACAAACACAAAAGCACAAAACGATTACGGCATCTGGAAACAGGAACACGACATAGGCCAGCAGAATGAAACCTTATCACATAAAAGTTCTGTTGACGCCCGTAATTATCAGACTAATTATAATGCCCAAACAGCATTGTTGACCGATGCTATTGTAAATGCCACTACCGAGCAGGACGCTCAAATACATCGTAACGAGCTGGCCAATCTGTCGGGGTATCACTATAACGAAAAAGGTCAGCTTGAAGAAAATAACGGCCCCCGCAATCCGCTCTGGCACGACCCCGCTACGATGAAGCTGATGATAGAGAAGCAGACAGCCGATGCGGAAGCTGCCCGACAAAAGTATCTTGGTGAGCAGCGTTATGCCGCCGCAAGCGAGAAGGTCGCTGTATTAGCAAAGTCGGATATGACAAAAGATGCCTTCAGTAAAACCTTCGATACAGACCCCGCATTTACCGGTATAAAACGTACGGGTGATAATTCTTTAGAGTCTTTGTCGCGTGATTTTGACTGGTGGAAAGATTTCTATAAGGGTCAGGATGATAAAAGCTGGCTCGCAAAAGATTTGAAGGCCACACAGGACTTCGCAAAGATGCTTTCGGGAAAAACAGACGCGCCCCTTACGGCAAACATAGTCACCCGGGCATATCCAACTAACAGCGCGGATGATACAGCAAACAGAGCTAACTGGCTGGCAATACAAAAAAATTCTAACGCTAAAGACCTTGCTCTTGAAACCACTTCTAACGGCCAAAGTGCGGTTATGTCCATTCTTATCAATGCGAACAAGGGGGAACAAACCACACAAGAGTCAATCAAGTCGCTATTAAAACACAGATATATTGACAAAGATATAAGTCAAAAGACACTCGACTGGGCGATGAACAAAATGGATAATCCTTATCCCGCTACTATTGCCGCGCATCTGGGGACAACAATGGCTGCGGTAAAACAGTCGATTACAGGTCGGTGGGAAAGGGATACTGACATAGAAGAAACAACAAGTGTGAATAATGCTATAATGCAGAATGTCAACGAAAGTCTGCTGAATTGGGTAGACAGTGAGATAGCGGCAGGCCGTACTCCTAAAGCCGCGGACATCTATACAGAGGCCAAACAGCTTGAAGCCGGTGCGAAGACAAGTGCTGCTGATATGGATTTAATGAAACGGCATCTGTCCAATGAGAAAAAACTCGCAGCAAAACAGGCAGAAGCCAAAATCGCAGACCGTGACCTGATGAAAAGACATCTTCAGAATGAACGAAAATTAGTTCTGCGAAGTCAGGCAGCACGACCACAGACACAAGCGGAGTATGATGCCCTGCCAAGTGGTACGGTTTATTTGGATACAGACGGCAAAATCAAGAGGAAAAGATAGTGTTCGGAACTGACGACGAAGTTGTTAGCGTATTAGACCAGCCGCGGCAGACCTTTGGTGCTGATGATGAAGTTGTTGATGAACCAAATATACCTAATCCGATAGAAATAGATGTCAGCGCCCGTGCTGCTTTTGATATATCTGAAGAAACTGGACTACCGCTTAATGAATCACAGAGTCTTAGTGATTATACGCCTAAAATTTCTGCGCCTCAAAAAGTAGATGGATTAGCGGCACGGCTGGGCAAAAAGTTTTATAACGACCTGATTCCTAATATGTTGAAGGAAACGGTTTATGATATTGGTGGTGGCAGAGTGGAAAGCTATGTTATGGCTTACTTGCTTAATAAAAAGATGGAGTCAAAAGGACTAACTCCGCCTTCGATATGGCAGACGCAAAAAATGGTCAAGGCGGGGACATTAGACCAGTTAAGTAAGCTGATACCTGTTCCTGAATTTGGTATCGAGCCGCCTGCGAGCGTACCTGAAAAGGTAATAGACGCCGTTGCCGGTATAGCCGCTTTTACGGCACAAATAGCGGCATTGAAAAGAATTGCACCTTCAATGCCAGAATCGCTTGTCTGGGAAACAGTCAATCTTTCCAATGGTGGTATGCCTGGGGGTGGTGCTGCAATGCAGTTATCGCTTGGTGGCATAAGTAAACTCATTCCAGGTAAAGGTCTTACACCGGCAGCAGGCAGAGCTGGTGCTGCGAGCGCTTTATTTGGTACTACTACATATATCGGCGGCGGAGACACGACAGATATTCTAATCAATATGGGCATACCATTTGCCTTTGAAGGTTTGGGTATTACAAAGCAAGGCTGGCAGGATTATAAAAACAAGGGTGCTATGATAGATGCTCTCAGGCAGAAAGCTCCTGCTCTGCTTGATAAGCCGGTTCCAGAAATAGAACAAGCTGTTAGTGATATTTTACCTGCTGAACCAGTTGTTGCAGAGCCAGTCAAACCCGCTGTGGTCAAACCAGTAGAAACTGTTAAGCCAACTGTTATAGAGACCAAGCCAGCCGTTATTGAGCCTGTTAAGCCCTCTGGCAGCCCCGTAGAGGCAAAAACTATTGAAAAAGCCGCCGTAGCAGGTCAGAAAGCCGCTACCCCTCTGGAAAATGAGTTTGTCAAATTTGAAGGCATACAGGAAGGTCTGCCGGAAGAAGGCATACCTGATATGAAGCTATACACACTCAAGCAGGATATAGCAGGTCATCCGGCAGGCAGCACACTGGCTGAATCGACCTTGAGAGAAGCGGGTATTGAATTACCTGCCGTTCCTGTTGCAAAACAGCCAGTTCAAACTATCAAGCCTGAAACAGGTATAAAAGAAGCAGCTCAAACAGCAGAAGAATTAACCCCCAGCCGTCTTGCTGAAAGAACGGAAGAATTAGCGATAGAAAAGAGAATAACCGACAATCTCGGTGAGCTGGCAGGTTATGAAAAAACCCCCAATTTTATGGCCAATCAGGCAAAGATGTCTAAAGCCGAAATGGACAGGAATTATGCCCAAGCTAAAGAAATGGCTCTGGGCAGGATTGCCCCGCCATCGGGTTTGCGTCCGGCCAGTATTTATGAGGCTGTAAAATTCAGGGCGACAATGGAACGCGATGTTGTTACACTGAGAGAGCTTGCAACAGAGTCTACTGTGCCGACAAGATTGAGCGAATTGGGGCAGGAGATAAAAGCCGCTGATGTTCGTAATCCTGAAGACCCTGTGCGAGCGATGACCGATGTAATTACCACTGCCGAAAAATCCTATGAAACTAAAACAGGTAAAAAGGTGAAAGTAGTCAAAAGAGAAGGTATTAGAGAGATAAAAGAGTTAATTAAAAAAGAAGGTTTAACCAGAAAAGTAAAAACGTGGGAAGATTTTATTCATTCTCTTGAGTGTTGATTATGTTCTGTCTGTCAAAACATATTGCTGATGACTTTATACGCAGGTTAAAGTCGGGTGAAATAACACCGGATAAGCTTACTGATATGACTTCACGGGAACGCAGGGACTATTTTTCCAGGATTCTCGGCGGAGAAGCCGTAGCTGAACAAGTTAATTCAGCATTTGAAAGCAAATTGCTTTTGAAAGACCAGCAGCAGGGAATTATTACCTGGGCAAGGCAAACAGCAGGCATAAGTAAACAGGCACAACAGGATATTATCGCCAGGGTCAATAAGATGACAGATATTCTTAATCCTGCTACTCAAGATGCTTTTCTGGAGGACATAGTAGCGCATAAATTAGGCACAACGGTAACAATGGAACAGGCAGGCGATATATCTGAATTAGCCAAAACCGTAGCAGACAAAAAAAGCATTATGGACGCCTCGGATAGAAGAAAAATAGGACAGCCGCAAACCCCCGCGGAAAAGGAATACGGTGACGCAAGAATATCTTTTAGTAATTATGTGGGCGACTTGAAAACACAGGCAAAGAAAAAAAGCTTCTTACAGTATATTAAACCGTCCAACTTAGGAACTGCGGCCTCTGAATTGGCAGGTCTGGCAAAAGCATCTAAGGCGTCTTTAGATAATAGTGCAATTCTAAGACAAGGTATAAAGATTCTATGGACACATCCGACTGTCTGGCTCAAAAACTCCGCAAAGACGTTTGTTGATATATGGAAAACTCTTGGCGGCGAAAATGTAATGGACGAAATAAATTCCGATATAGTATCCAGACCGACCTATGAAAATATGGTCAAGGACAAGCTGGCAATAGGCGTAATGGAGGAGGCATATCCGTCTCACCTTCCTGGTAAAATCCCTATACTCGGCAAATTATTCAAGGCCAGTGAAGCGGCTTATACCGGCTTTATGTATCGCAATAGGGCGGATTTGTATGACCTTTATACTGAAATAGCCAGGAAATCGGGATACGAAGAAACAACTGGGTTGGGAATTGGCAAACTTGTAAATTCCCTGACAAGCAGGGGCAGTTTAGGGAAACTCGAACCTGTTGCCAATACCATAAACAATGTTTTCTTTTCTCCGAGAAACCTGAAAGCCAACTTCGATATTCTTACCGCGCATACATTCAGCAAAGATATGACACCTTTTGCCCGCAAACAGGCGGCGATAAATCTGGTTAAGATAATAAGCGGAACGGCGGCAGTCCTTGTTCTCGCAGATGCTATTTGGCCGGACAGCGTGGAAAAAGACCCGCGTAGCGCAAACTTCGGTAAAATCAAAACTGGTGATACACGATTTGATATTACCGGCGGAATGGCGGGAATAGCTACATTAGCCTCACGCCTGATAACGATGAAAAGCAAGAGCAGCACGACAGGCAAAACAGCCGATTTGTGGTCTGGCAAATTCGCTTCCCAAACGGGCAAGGATGTTGTTTATGATTTCTTTGAGAACAAGTTTTCGCCTGCCGCATCAGTAGTTAGAGATATTCTGGAAGGCAAAGATTTTCAAGGCAATAAAATAACCTTTGGCGGTGAATTGAATAGTCTTATTACACCGCTGCCTGTAACTACTTATTTAGAGCTGCAAAACAATCCTGACTCGGCCAATATCATTTTAGCTATGATATTAGAAGAGCTTGGCGTTAGTACAAACACATATTCTAAAAAGAAAGTCGGTGGTGGGTTATCCGGCTGGTAAGAAAAACACTTCAAACATAATATATGAATAAAGGATACTGATATGAAAAAATTATTGCTCTTAATTATTGTTCTTTTAACTGTAGTCACTGCGTATGGTAAGACCACTCGTATTGTCAGCGGCTCGAATACTCGCGTGTATACAGCAGAAGCAGACCCCGTTTTTGACGAATCTGACGCTAATACAATCGATGCTAATGACATAAACAACTGGAATGGCACATATACCTGGTGGCTGACTTTTGACGGCAATGAGACTGACCCCTGCTTTGCTGAGTGGCTGGCAACATTTGACAATAATGAAACTGACCCCTGCTACAAGCTGAATACTTATGCTGTCGGGATGAACCAGGATGTGAATACTACGGCGAGTCCGCAGTTTGCAGGAGTTGATGCCGGAAATTTGTATTCTACCGCCTCTCAAACATATCTCGGAGTTCATTCGGGGGGATGGGGAGAAGATTTTATTTGTAACAGTACTTCCAGATTTAATGCCGCTGTTACTATAAATCCGAACTATCTTTACCTGCTTGGAACTGAAAACGGAGTAAATAAAGCGTCTTTTCTCTGCGGAGCAACAGGCGACTTATCTATAACCTGTACCGGCGGAGATATTGACTTCGGGGATGGAAATTTAACAACAACAGGTACTATAGGTGGAGTAACAATGGTAAGTGGAGACATTACCTCCGGAGGAGTGCTAAGTTTAACTGATTA
>JAQURJ010000105.1 GCA_028715705.1 Phycisphaerae bacterium
TAATGACCAGACATCCCATCCACAGGGCAATTATAATAGCTAATAATTTGCCGTTAATCTTTGTCATATCAACCTTTTTAAAACAGTGTAAATCCGTGTTAATCCGTGTCTAAAAAAAACAGTGTTAATCTGTGTCTTCTCATTTGCTAAATTTTATCAGCCTTAAAGTAGCAATCGATTATATACTCAACGGCTTCACGTCCGTCAAGTGTACCGAATTCCTGCGAAACCTTTATATCACTAATTCGATCCTTAAGCAAATCGGAGTTTTTCAGACCATCGCAAAAATCTTTTACCTCTTTATCCCAGTTAAGTCCGATATTTCCCGACAGGCTCATGTGCAATGTGCGCACCGGGATATTTACTGAGACTTGTTTTTGAGGGTCGTCTTTCTGGGGAACCTGCTCCCTGTTAAATCTTTGCTTAACATTAAACTCGGTAAGTACCATAAAATTGGGTATATTGTCAACGACAAGTTCGATAACAGACGACCACTGCTGGTGGCGGTACAGAGACGAATTGACCTCATTGAAATAATCGTTCAGGCGGCCTTTTATCGCCTCGGCCTGCTTCTGACGCTCCTGGATATCACCGTACTCGGCTATTTTTTTGTCAAGTTCGTCTATTTTGCCGCGGCTGTCGGAGATGACTATTTTATTAGTCGCGAAAACACCGACGCATATCAGCACGATGGCAACCGGCACCGCCATAAAAGCCGTAACCGCTGCCGTTCTTGCCGGGCTTACCTGCTCAGGTCGCCCGCGACCGTGAAGCAGATCTATTGTAAATAACGTCTCATTCATATTCATATATATTTAACCACAGATTATCACAGATTAACACTGATTATTAATTACCCTCTTAAATTCCAATGATCGTGTTCCGAAATTAATCAATAAGCCCAGTTCCAAACCGGTAGCCTTCATATAATTGAGAACTTGAGCATATTCGTTTTCAGTCAGTTTCTTAATCGCTTTAAGTTCCACAAGAATCTTGTCGTTTACGAGCAAATCGCAAAAGAATTGCTTTGCAAGCTTTCCCTTATATATCACATCAAGCGGGCGCTGCTGCTCAAATGTAATATCTCTGGACATCAATTCAATAGCCAGCGATTCTTCATATACACTTTCCAAAAATCCGTTACCCAATATTCTATGTACCTCCATCGCCGCACCAATTATTTCGTGTGTCAGGTCTTTATGTAAGTAACAGTTTTCAGTCATTTTTTATTTCTTAATCTGTGTAAATCAGTGTTAATCTGTGGTTGATCATCTTATCCGCGAAATCCGCGGTTACTTTATTTTCTTAAAGCTAAACCAGCGGCGACGGCCAGAGCCGGTCCGTAATTTTTTACCGTCTCACAGCTGGATTCATCCGCCCTGCTTATATCGACCTTGTTGAACGGATTCCAGAGCATCGCGTTGGCTATCAGGTTTTGGCCAAGCAGTTCAACAAGATCGCCTATCAATGAAAACCCGCCGCAAACAAAAACAGTGTCAAAATTACCGCTCTTTTTCTGGGTCATATAGAACCGCAGTGTTTCGCTGACATTCAGTATCAGTTCCCTGGCCGCCCTTTCAAGCAGGTTTGTATGCTGCTGCGAATTAGTGAAAAGAGCACGCGAAACAGCGATCGGGCTAAGACCTGTATCTTCGGCAATATGGTCGATTATCCCCCTGCCGCCAAACGGAATATCGCGAACAAACGGGAATCGCTGCTCGTCGATAATCGCTATCGTCGAAAATGAATAGCCGATATTGAGCACAACACTGGTTGCGTCACAGCGGCTGTTCTCGATCTCCCTTATACAGTTAAGCAGGGCAAGACCATCGATATCCATAAGCCCGACTTTTATCAGCGATCCCGAAGCGTAACGCTGTTTTTCTTTGACGGCTTTATTCGTTGCCGCTGCCATCGCGCCATTGATTTTCTGCTGATTACTGTCGATTATCTGATAATCCAATGTTCCGTCATCGAGATTGAACGGGCAAACCTGCTCGGCTTCGAGCCGGACAGCTCCTTCAAGTTCGGAATTGGAAAGAAACGGAAAACTGAACTCGCGCACAGCCGTCTCCGGCCCGCACACCCCGCATACCGAATAACTGGCATCGAAAGGAGCCTCGGAAAGGCACTGGGCAATAGCGGCGCGGGTGTTGGCTACACGGGTCTGCTCGCTGTCGCCGTAATCGGCTATTTGGGCGATAGCAGCGGCTTTCAGCACAGGTTTATGCTGCGACACATCGAACTGAACCACCTTCACCGCAGCCGAACCGATATCGAGGCCAAGAAAGGCATCGTTCTGCGACGCCTTTTCGCCAAACAAAGTTTTTTTTATGTTAGCTAAAACTGTTTCCATATCTTTTATTTAACCACTAATTATCACAGATTTTCACTGATTTTTTGTTGTCATTCCCGCGAAAGCGGGAATCCAGTTTTTTTAATCTGCGTTAATCAGTGTTAATCTGTGGTTAGTTTCTTTTCTTTCTTTATCGGCCTTTATACCAAATTTATTGTAAAAAATCACCCTTATACCCCAAATCGGGTAAAAATCAACTTAACGTCCCATAATTTCACCGCTGCGCGCTCTACTCTATGTCTATCCCTATAACTATTCTTAATTCTTACTATTCCCTATTCCTATCCCCTGTTCTTCAGTCTTCCCACCAACGGACTACTTTAAGCTGGAATGGATCAACACCAAAAAAATCAAAAGAATCGAATCGGGGGTCATAATAAAACGTGCCGTTATTCTTAAAGGTAAGGCTTTGGGATACTAACATCCCCTGAAAAACACCCTGATTCATATTTTTAAAGGTTACATCCGAACTTGGCGCATAAATACCGCCATAAAAATTCGTATTATTCTTTAAGGACAGGTCTATATCGCCTGTGCCTGTTGAGTATATCACCAGTTTCGTCGGGTCTTTGCTTTCATTAGTGATTACTATATTGTTCTTTCCTGTCAGATTCCCGCCGATAAACAGGGACAGCGAAGAGCCGTTACTGACAAAAATTTCTCCCCCAATGCCAAGGTTCATATCACCTTCAATATAAACTGGAACTTTACCAAGATTAGGATTAATCACAAATTTACCTCCATTCACATTTATTATTGTGTTTGGGTCATAATACCAGCAATAACCACTCTGTGTTATCGTATAATCGTTGCCCACCGGCGGAGGACCATCCTTCCGCGTTGAAACATCGGGAGGATTTGCATTTGGAGGATAGACATTCTCACTTGGATATATTTGTCCTGATACCGAATCGGGATTACTGACAACGCTCGCGTCCCCTCCTTCACCTACAGCAACATCACCGTCAATTATGCCCTTTATCAAATTAATCGTATTCGCTTTGATGTTATTTGTTTTTATCATAAACGGAGCATCCGGATCCAGCGAATAAGCCGCAAATTTATTATTCATATCAGCATCCAAGGTATCTACAAAAAATTGAATATGATTTGACGGTGCAAGTTTGGCATAAACAGTTTTCTGCCCTGTGCCAGCCGTGCCCGTTGAAGTTACCAGATAGCATTTTTCGGCGCTTATATAATTAACATCAAAAATATAAGAGGCGCCGGGAGCCGTTCCGGCAAGTGATTTATTAGAAAGCAAATTTCCGTCGGCATCCTTGGCGTCTTTGGCGAAGGTGCACAAGGCCATGCACTTACTCACACTGCCGCTATAAAGCGTCGGTGTTGCAGCGAATTCTCTTTTCAATAGTTTTGCCGCCTGGGTAAGCCCTGCGTCGGCTGCGCTGCGTGCGACAATACCAACAGATGTTTTGTTTGCTTTGACGCGGGCGTCGCTGCCAAGCCTTGCCAGCCCAAGCCCCACCAGCGCCAGCACAAGGATAAGAACGACACAAAGAGCAAGTACTGAGCCTTTTCGAGATTGTTTTACAGTATTCATAATTTTTACCCCTTCCAAAATTTATTTTTTGCCACAGAGAACACAGAGTTTTTATTTTTGTGTTTTTTGTGCCTTCTTGCTGCCATATATTTTTTCTTTGAATTCTCTGTGACCTCTGTGGCTAATTTAATTATTACGGAATGCCGTGACGCTAACCGTTATTGCCGGTTCCTTCTTAGTATTATCATTTACTTTATTATCTATCGTTAATACCATTGTCACCGCTGCCCCATCGACGCTGAAATTTACGCTGGTGACATCCTGAGCAAGGATAAATTTTCTGTCCGAAGAACCTAGCGTAATGGGATCCGGCGGAACGAGCGGATCAAACGGCGGCGTCACCGGCCCGTAATCAACAACAAGGTTGCCATCTTCTATATGAAAATACGCGTACCTGTCAATCTTCGGCGACAGGGTATCATCCTCCGGATGTTCATAGTAATAAACCGTAATTTCCGTATCGCTTACATACCCCGCCAGCGGCCTTTTACTATATGACTGTCGTATCATCTTATCAAACACCTGCTGACTGATATAGGCGTCGGTAACGGGGCCGGCGTACATCCGCTTGTGCATGACGCTGTAATTTCGGAAGTTATCGACAAGCACCAGACCAAGAGCCATCAGAACGATAACCATCGCCGTCATAGTTATCATAAGCTCAATAAGCGTAAAACCTTTTTTATTCATTTTTTCCAATCCGTTTTAACCACTGATTATCACAGATTTCCACTGATTATTTTTTATATTTAATCACAGATTACGCCGATTTCACGGATTTTTAGTTTTTCATTTTTTCAGTGTAATCCGCGTAATCCGTGATTCAAACGGCTGTTTGTCAACGAACTACGAACTACCAACTATGAACTTCTTTAATCTGCGTTAATCAGCGTTAATCTGTGGTTAATATATTTATCAGTACGCATAAGTCGTCATACTGAAACTTCCCGGTTCAATCACCCCAGCCGACCACGTTATATGGACGTTAAGCGCTAACGGAACATCATCCGTAAGGTCATCGTAATAAGATAGCGTCGCGTTAAAGACAGCGTGGTTGGTTTCTACTTCATAATCACCCAGTTTATGCGCCAAAAGTTCTCCGGCACCTGTTCCGGTTCTAATTTTTGTAACATCTGACGGCGTTGACCAAATAACCGAATCCGAAGACAGGCGGGTGGGATCGTAAGCCGGGCTGCCCATCGTCGCCTTCCAGTCCTCCAGCAGTAATAAGCCAACTCGTGAAGCGGTCATTTTCACATCCGCCAGCCGGGCGTTGATATTGCAGTAATAGCGAAACGCCATAGTGCCAAGTACGGCTATGGCGACTATCGCCACCGCGATAATGACCTCGATAAATGTCAGAGCTTTTTTATTCTTTTGCATTTCTTACAACCTCAAATCATTTTTTGTAAACGCTGATTACGCTGATTTTATTTTTTGCCACAGAGGACACAGAGTTTTTATTTTTGTTCCTTTTGTGCCTTTTTGTGGCCATAAATTTTTTCTCTGTGAACTCTGTGGCTATTCTTTTAGTTTTATAAATGCTTTTTGTGATTCGTCAATAAATTCGGTCGCGTTTTTAATAACTTCTTCGGCCTGGAGGGCCGTTATTTTTACAAATTCACGATAATCGCTGTTTTGTCGCAACTCAAAGGCCTCCCGCAGATGCCGGCCTGCCTCAACAGAGATCAAACCAGTTTTAACAAAATTCTGGCTGAACAGGCTCAACACGCCGCTATGCTTACTAGTGCCAAGGTTCTTTGCGGCAAGCAAACCGAGGCTGCAATAGAACATCGCATAATAGGCACGATTTACCGCATCACGATAATGGCCGCTTTGGAACAATTCTTCGGCAACAGCCAGAGTTTCCTTGGCCTGCTCAAATCGGTACTCTATTAACTTGTGAGTATTTTCTGTCAAAGCGTCCGCCCCTGTGCCAAAGCATTTAATACTAAAGGCGACTGCCGCAAAGGGCTGTTCTCGAACTCATCACGACTTAGGCAAACTGTCGATATTACCCTGCCGCACTCAAGTTCCGCGTCAAAACACAACCCGACTATCTGCTTTTCAATATCCCAGTCCAGTTCGTCAAGAACCACCAAAATATCTATATCCGAACCCTCCACAAGCTCATCCCGCACAGCCGAACCGAACATCACCACTCTTTCGGCTCCGAACCGCATTTTGAGCGTTTCCGCCAGTTCGCCAACTATCTGCTTTTCTTTAACGTCAAGCTTCATAATTACAATTCTAACCGCTAATGCACGCTAATAAACGCCAATTTTTTATTTCTGCCACAGAGGACACCGAGGACACAGAGTTTTTATTTTTGTACTTTTTGTGCCTTTTTGCGGCCATAATTTTTACTTCTTTGAGTTCTCTGTGAACTCTGTGGCTAATTTTTTTTAATCAGCGTAATCTGCGAAATCTGCGTTTCATCGGCTGTTTGGCTGTTACTATCTTCTAAACCCTATACCCTGAACCCTAATTTTCCGGCTGTTTGTCAACGAACCACGAACCACCAACTACGAACTACTTTAAAACACAAATTTTCCGCACTTGCCTGCGCGGA
>JAQURJ010000106.1 GCA_028715705.1 Phycisphaerae bacterium
CTTACCACACAACGCAGCATCGCTTTCATGCGGTCATATGATGGGATTCTTGCAGTGCAAGCAACCGGCAATTATATGCCGCATAACTCTTCTGCCACTAGTAACAATTGGCTTATGATAAGTGGTGTTTATACGAAAAAATACAATCCTTATACTGCTCCCATGGTTAAAACTGATAGCGCACTAACGGCTTATGGTGAGGTTCTTGATCATGCAGGGGCCTTTCCAAGGGATTCTGTGGACGCACGTATAGTCGGGCATATTAACTCTCCGGGTTATACTGCTGGTGCGATAATTGATTCACAGAGCCAGGTAGGTGGTTGGCCGACCCTTCATTCCACTTCGGCTCCTACCGATAGTGATGGAGATGGTATGCCGAATACATGGGAATCGGCCAATGGGCTGAACCCTAATAGCTCGGCCGACAGGAATTACGACAATGATAAGGACGGTTACACCAATCTGGAAGAGTACCTCTCTTATTTGGTTGGTGAGGGTGACGGAGTGTAAATATCTCCGATTACTCGCCTGCCAACTCCTGTGTTAGGGAAGATGGTTGGTTTACGGTAAAAAGGTGTTTTAATATTTATGGCAACAAAGTTTAAGGATGACTATGATTTACGTGTTACCGTAAAGCCGCAGACGTAAGAGAGTATAATTTGTGTTAATTTTGAACTTGGTGAGTTGTTTGTGTTTTCTTGTCATCGCGGATTGCGGCGCAATCTATGCGACAGTGAGTAAATATAACAACTCACCGCTTTTTTGTTATTTGTTGTATTTATTTTTCCGATTTCAATGTAATCTAAAATGTCAATAAGTGAGGCAGTTAAAATGGCGAAAGCCAAAACTGATTTACGTTAAAGGGGTTGACACTGTATGGTGATATTGGTATAGGAGAGCGACAGGAATTACAGTTTGTTTTATCGCTAAATGGCTCCCGACAGCAGATTGCTGTATGGGCCGCTTATAGTGGTGAATGGGTTAAGATTGTAAAGATGGTTAGAGTTTTTCGAAAGGATTGTTAAGTGTTAAGCAAGTCAAAAATATACAGCGGTAAGTTACACTTTAGCTGTTCACTCTGTATTCTGCTCGGAGTGCTGTTATTGCAGGGCGACAGTTATGGTTGTTCGAGATTAGGTTTCTTTATTCAGGATGGCTTGCTTGAAGGTGTTAACATCGAGGCGGCTAAACAGGGTGATACTATGCCTATAGCCGAGTTTAACAAACAGGCCAAGGATTATCCTTATTCGGTAATTGTCGGTAAAAGCAATGAGCCAAATATCGCGGCTTTGCTAAAAGAGCACAAGGTGATGCTCGATCCCAATTGGCTTGGTGAGCAGGGTTTTCAAATACATTCCTGGAAGAATGAAAAAAACATTACCACCTTAGTAACCGGCGTTACAGATGTAGGCGTGTTGTATGGGTTGCTTGACCTGCCGTTGCAGACCGAATACCTGGGCTTTGATACAGTTGACGAGTACCTGAAAACATCGCCATGCCGCAGGGACAGGCCGTTTTTTCAGTTGCGCAGAGGTCTGCTCAGCGACCGTGCGAACTTTAATATGCCTTTTGTACGTAATACGACAATCTATGAGTATGACGAGTGGCCTGAAGTATTCGAAAATGAGGAACAAAAGAGTAAGGTTATCGAAGAATTTCGTCTTGGGACAGAATCGTTCGAGCGGATGTATCGGGAAAGCGAACAATATGGGGCCAAGTTATTTCTTTGGGTTTATGAGCCGACATTCATAGTACATTCTGAACGGTTTTACAAGACGCATCCTGAGGCAGATGCCCGCGATAATGGTGGATTCTTAAACCCCAGTGCTGAGATTGTCAAAACTATTATTCGTGAGAAGTACCGGCAAATCTGGCGGCGGTATCCAAAATTGGGAGGGGTGTTTTTGTCTTTCAAGAATGGCGGGCGGTCTTATCTTACACCGAGCAACGCCAGCAAACCGACGCATAAACCCTACGACAGTGCGGTCGAATATATTAACATAATAGAGTCGGCTATGAGAGAATACAATCCCGACGCCTGTGTTATCGTTAGGGCGTGGAAGTTGGAGAAATCTAGCCTTGAACTTGAAAAGCTTTCTAAGGTTCTGCCCCCATCGGTGCGTTACGGCTGTAAGGCTACGTGTCCCCCCGGAAATGATTATCTCTGGCATGATTTGTTCACGCCGTATTTGAAGAAGATGCCTAACCTTTTCCTTAATGGGCAGGCGGGATACAACACAGATGGTCCGGGTGATGTGGTTTCACACCTTTGTTACGAGGGACCGAAGCAATATCGCCGTGCCATGAAAATAGGAGAGCTTACCAATTACGGTGCTTGGCCGGGAGATGTAGCCCTTGAGTCATATATCGATTATGGAAAATTAAGATATGTTATTAATGTGCCGAGCCGCCGTTCAAGGGTGTATATTGGGTGGGACCCGTATAATTTTGACCCGAACATCCATATTGCCGGCTTTGGTAAGCGTGAATTCGGAGAAAAAGCAGGTAAGCATTTTGCCGCAGCGATGAAGGACATCTGGAAGGTAACCGACGCTATGGTCTTTATGCCTGAATGGACAGACGGTAAGGCCTGGACTAATCAACTGCACTTTTATCATTTTTTCCCGTGGAAGAAAACCGGCTATGCTACCGGTATCCAGCAGCCGAAAAATTTTGCATCAATAACGCCTGATAATCCCGAGTTTGAAAGTTTTTATAAACGGCTGGATATCGCCGATGCGGTTGCTCTGGCTGAATATGCCGTTGCTGAGCTTGAAAAAGCTGCCCAAAGCCAGCCAAAGAATCCTGAGCTGCTTCAAACATACCTCAAGGCTGCCAAAACAACAGCACACCTGACGCGGGCTTGGCGGAATTATCATCTCGGCTTACTCTATCACAACGCAGTGAAAAATGCCCCCAAGCACTCTGATGTTGCCAAATACCAGAAAAAGGCAGTAAAACATATGACTGATGCCTTGTCTGAAATGTGGAAATATCGAGATGGCTTTTTCGAGATTTATCCTGATATACGAAGTCACGCTAAATATCGTGGTAAACATCCCAAACTGTATTTATCATTCGTTACTCAGGAGATACAGGACGGTTATCACAATGTAGTGTTAGCACCAGGGACTGAAAAGTTGAAACCTGTTTGGCGATTATCAAGCTACAAGGAAAATGTTCCGCAGTATTCTGACCTAACAGGCGGGGCAAAGACTCCATTGAAAACTATAGCGGTTATTGATGTTCCTGACGGCGAACTTTGTCCATTGATTTCACCAAACATACTGCCGGAATTAAACCTTATCTTTGAAGCTGACCTTACCGCCGGCGCTATCGTCAAGGTTGCTGAGAGAACGTGGCTTGATAGGAATGAAAAAGATGAGAGCGAAAAATATAAAGGCTACCAATATAATTTTGGTATTGCAGATGTCGAGGTGCTATTGGATGGAAAAGTTGCTGGGCAGATTACAGAATATGGTGAACTATATACCGAAAAACTTACCCACTCTTGGATACGCTATATTGTTCTTCCGCCTGCTGGCAAAGGTAAACATACGCTTACGCTTCGTTCCTTGGGTCTGACAGGTATGGAGTTACATAGTGTTACTCTTTATGCTCAGGACAAGCCGCTGTCAATTAAATTGCCGCAAAGTGTTACAGACAGTTTTTCGAAGGACCCGAGATGGCAAACGAAGCGAACGAATAACTCTAAAATGAAAATGCGGTATGGCGAAAAAGGCAAAATACTTCAATTCGATCTTTGGCGTGAAAAAAATGCTCAATCAACCTTTTATAAACGATTACCAATGACCTGGTCAGAACCTGTTTGTTGTGAATTTGACCTTAGAGTTGATTCGGTAGTAAAAAAGAGTATGGGCACGATAGGAATGCTGTTGGTATCAGATGAAAATGCCATGGCCCATGCCGTCAATTACAAGTCTGAAGAGGATAACCCTATGCTGTTGGCATCAGAGGAAAATGCTGTAACCTTGCGATTGTACGGTGAAAGTCCTGAAGCGGTGAGTATTAGTCCTTCTGATGCCAAACTGCAAATCGGCCGATGGTACAATGTTAGGATGCAAAGACGAGATGGCCAACTTGCTATCGTGATAAAACATAAAGACGGCGGCATTGTTGCCGAGTATAATCAGTCAATGGAACGTGTACCGGAACAGGGGTTTGATGCTTTTGGCGTGACTAATCGTAGCAGCTCAAGCCAAATGATTGGACCAATGAAAATAACTATTGACAATCTTCAAATTGGTTTCTTTTGAAACAAGAAATTAGTAAACGAATTCCCAGTAGTTTATTGTAAAATATTTTCTATTTATGAGGTATTAATACATGAATTGGATAGATTGGTTAGTAATAGGGATTTTTCTTGCAACGATTATGACGGTTGGGCTTTCTCTTGCAAAGCGTGCGGGCAAAAGCACAAAAGACTATTTCCTGGCTGGGCGAAAAATACCCTGGTGGCTTGCGAGTTTTTCAATGATAGCAACAAATTTCGGTTCCGACACCCCTCTTCATACAGCAGGAAATGCCAGAACGGGAGGGATCTCCAATTTCTGGTTTTACCTGAGGGGTGTTTTTGCAGAACTATCCATAGCATTTTTCTTTGCAAAGCTTTGGAGAAGGGCGGAAATTTCAACCGAAGTTGAATTTATCGAATTACGTCATGGATCCACAAGCGCAAAAATTCTCCGGTCAGTTCTCGCTTCGTACAATTGCTTCCTCTTCGCCCCGTTCAAAATAGGCTTATTTACTTTAGCCTTGTGCGACATCACAAAAGTTGTCACAAATATGCCGGATACATTTAGTTTTTTAGGCATAGTATTGAGCAGTAAAATTTGTTTGTCAGTTGGATTGTTGGTATTTGCCTTGAGTTATTCCGCAACATCAGGCCTTTGGGGTGTTATAGTAACGGACTTCATTGAAATGATCATTGCTTTTGCCGGTATTTATGTACTTATGATATATTCATATAAGGCTGTTGGCGGACCAACCGCTATGGTCGCAACACTCCAGAATATGGCGGCCGAAGGAAAACTGCCTAACGGTTTTACCGCTTTGGTTCCCGCAAATTGGTGGAAGTCAATAGGCCTTCTATTGCTCCTTAGCCCTCTGTACTGGTTCTCTGATGGTGAACCTGCAATAGTTCAAAGAATGATGTCCTGTCGAAGCGAAAAAGATGCTATGCTCAGTCAATTGGTCAAGACCTCGATAAACCTCGCAATTCGTTCCTGGCCCTGGATGATATGCGGTATAGCTTCAATAATAATCATTACACAAATAGATGATGCTAATCTTGCTTACCCTGCCCTGATCAAAAAACTGATGCCGCACGGCTTTATAGGCCTGATGGTTGCTTCGTTTCTTGCGGCGTTCGTATCATCGGCTGCATCATATCTTAATTTGGGTTCTTCCTTCTTTATGAATGATATCTACAAAAGACTTTTAGTTAAGGATAAAAGTGAGCATCATTATGTAAGAGCATCTCGCCTGACCACAGTTGGTTTGGCAATGGCAGGTTTTTTCGTGGCCATTTTCAGTAATAATGTCTTTGAGCTTTTCGCTTTTCTTGTGAAAATCTTGGCAGGAATTCACGTTGTCCGTGTTATGCGATGGTTCTGGTGGAGAATTAACGGGCCCGCCGAGAGCGCGGCTATTATAATGGCTCTGGTTTCTTCATCTGTTTTTACCATCTGGGCTAAAATGTTTGAGGCGGGAACTGTTACATTGGCTACCCCTGCCAAGTTCATTATTGATAAAATTGGGAGCGCCAACGAGGTATTTTCGTATAACATCTTCTATTGGACCATTGAGTACACGTTGGTAACCTTTATAGTAACAATATCATGGATAGTTGTGATGTTCCTGACAAAACCGGACCCTGAGGAATCCCTCAAAAGATTCTATAGAAGAGTTCGTCCGGGCGGCCCAGGCTGGAAGCATATTGCGAAACTCTGTCCGGAAGTTAAAGTAACGGACAGCATCCTTGCTGACTTGCTTGACTGGGCCGTTGGAATAATTTTTGTTTTTTCAATCATCTTTGCGATAGGCGGCGCCTTTTTGGCCAAGTGGAAGGTGGCATCTATTTCTACTTTTGTAGGTCTGGCAAGCGGTGTATTACTTTGGAATCTTGTATTGCCTCGGTATGATCGAATAGCACAATTGGACAAACAGATGGCAGATGAGAGTAAATAGTAACCGATTTTTTCGGGCAAAATCGCAGATAATATGATTTACTTTGTCGCCAAGTTAATGTACCATGCCAGCAGGTAAATTGATACATTAGAGATGAGCCCTTAATGCTGGGTGTGTTGTCCGTTATTATCTGGAGTAATAGTGAATGGTTTTCACAGCCGTCCCATAGGAAATCAAATATGAGAGAGCTTCTAAAATAGCGGGATATGAGTTACACTAATGTTACCAACAAATTAGGAGTAACTCATGAAACCCGCTAAGCATCAATATACCATTCTC
>JAQURJ010000107.1 GCA_028715705.1 Phycisphaerae bacterium
ACGTGTACCGGATATCAGCGGTTCGCCCCAAAAAAGAGGCGTGTGTCTGGTTGTCAGGACGCAAACCCCAAAAAAGCCGAACTCTGCGTTGCGTAAGATCGCCCGTGTGCGTTTGACCAACGGCAAGGAAGTTACTGCTTATATTCCCGGTATCGACCACAATCTCCAGGAACACAGCACTGTGATGATTCGAGGCGGAAGGGTACGCGACCTTCCAGGTGTTCGTTATCATATCGTTCGCGGCATGCTTGACTGCGCCGGTGTATCCGGACGCAAGCAGGGTCGTAGCAAGTATGGGGCAAAGAAAGCTAAATAAAAAAGTTGAGGATAAAGAATGGCTAAGAAGTTTACAGCTTCAAGTGAGCAATTAAGACCCGACCCCAGATATAACAGCAAACTTGTGTCCAAGTTTATAAATTGCATGATGTGGGACGGCAAGAAGATAGCGGCGCAGAATATTTTCTACGACATGATGGATATCATAGAGAAGAAGATCAAGGACGCTTCTGGGCTTGAGGTTTTTGAAAAGGCTATCAATAATGTAAAGCCGATGCTTGAGGTTCGCAGCAAGCGAGTCGGCGGATCGAGCTATCAGGTGCCGATGCAGGTAAACGCGAAGCGTCAACAATCGCTGGCATTTAGGTGGATACTGGCATCTTCCAGGGGCAAGAAGGGCAAGCCCATGAGTGAGCGGCTGGCGGCCGAGCTTATGGATGCCTATAACGGTCAGGGTGGCGCAATGACCACACGTGAAAATGTTCACAGGATGGCCGAAGCAAACAAGGCGTTTGCACATTTCGCCTGGTAATTTAGAATTGATTTTTACTGCCACGGAATTTTTTTTGATAAGAGCCGTGGCAGTTTTCTTTATAGGCAAACAACGGGATAAGTATGGCGACGGATTTAAGTAAGTTACGAAACATAGGAATTATGGCTCATATCGACGCCGGTAAAACAACGGTGAGCGAGCGGATACTGTATTATAGCGGTATGACGTATAAAATGGGGGAAGTTCATAATGGTACCGCTGTTATGGATTATATGGAGGAGGAACAACAGCGAGGGATAACGATAACTTCGGCTGCAGTAAAATGTCCATGGAAGGATTGCGAAATAAATCTTATAGATACGCCTGGCCACATTGATTTTACCGCCGAGGTTGAAAGGTCGCTGCGGGTTTTAGACGGTGCGGTAGCGGTTTTTGACGGCAGTGAGGGCGTCCAGGCACAGAGCGAGACGGTATGGCGTCAGGGCAAAAAATATGGTCTGCCGTGTTTGTGTTTTATAAATAAGATGGACAAGCTGGGCGCTGATTTTGAAATGTGTATTCAAAGCATCCATGAAAAGCTGATAGCCAACCCTATACTGATACAGTTTCCGATAGGCGCTGAAAGTAGTTTGGAGGGTTTGATCGACCTTGTGAAGATGAAGGCTGTATTTTACAACCCTGAAAAACTTGGCGCTATTTATGAGGAAAAAGAGATACCGGCCGAGATGATGGATGAGGCCAAAAAGAAGCGGCACGATACCCTTGAATTGGCTGCTGAATTTGACGAAGAATTAATGGAAAAGTACATTCACGATGAGCCAATTGAGGAGGAATTAATTCATCGTGCTATCCGAAAAGGGACCGTCAAAGGTGAATTGAACCCGGTATTCGTAGGCTCTGCGTTGAGGAATATCGGGGTTCAGAGATTGCTGGATGGAGTTATTGAATATCTCCCCTCTCCTATGGATAAAGGGGATATTATAGGACACAAGCCGGGCGATGAAGAAAAGGAGGTAACGATCAAGTGTGATCCGAGCGGTGATTTTGTGGGGTTGGTGTTCAAGATCACAAGCGATGCGCATGGGGATCTGAACTTTATACGGGTATATCAGGGTACACTTAAGAGCGGCAGCCGTGTTCTGGATGCCAGCCGCGACAGACGTGAAAATATCACGCGGATATTTGAGATGCGAGCCAATGAGCGCAAGATCAAAGATTCGGCTTCTGCCGGGGATATTGTTGCGGTAGTAGGGCTTAAGCAGACCTTGACTGGCGATACTATATGCGATGCCAAGCATCCTGTGCTGCTGCCGAGCATTAGTTTTCCGGAAGCGGTTATCAGTATGAGTATTGAGCCTGCTACAGCGGCAGAAAAAGCTAAATTAGGCGATGCGTTGCAGTCGCTTAAGCGTGAAGACCCGACATTTGACTGTAAGTATGACGCCGAGACCGGCCAGACGATCATCAGCGGGATGGGTGAATTACATCTTGAGATATTGCAGCATAAGCTTGTGCGTGAAAAAGGGGTTAACGTCCGGGTAGGAAAACCGCGAGTTGCGTACAAGGAAGCTATTACAAATAAGGCAGAGGTAGAAGGCAAATTTGTGCGTCAGACTGGTGGGCATGGGCAATACGGGCATGTGGTAATTACTGTTGAACCGCTGCTTACGGATGACGGACATTGGAGCAGGGAGATCGAATTCGAGAATAAAACAATCGGCGGTTCAGTTCCTAAAGAATATATAGGTTCTGTTGAAAGAGGTGTACGGGATGGGCTCAGCAGCGGTACTTTAGCGGGTTATCCGGTTGTGGGTATAAGGGTTTGTCTTATCGATGGCTCTTATCATCCTGTGGATTCATCCGATCTTGCTTTCGAGCAAGCCGGCTCCATTGCGGTTGTCGAGGGCGTTAGAAAGGCCAAGCCGGTACTGCTTGAGCCGATAATGCGGCTGCAGGTTGTTGTGCCGGAATCGTTCTTTGGGGTGGTTCAGGGCAGTTTGATGAGCAAACGCGGTATGATAACGGATTGCGAAATTCACGGCAATTTAAGGGTTATTGACGCGAAAGTGCCGCTGGCCGAAATGTTCGGTTATTCAAGCGAAATACGCGGTATAACCGGTGGGCGGGGTACATTTACTATGGAGCCGCTAAGCTATGAACAGGTGCCAGAACAGATAGCCCGCCAGATATTGGTATAAATATTAAAAAAATATGACTTTTAGCTAAAAATTTTTCAAACACTTGTTGACAATTACATCAAAGGGCATTATCCTACTAAGTTTTCAGGCCGTAGCGAGCATTGCCAGGATGGCGTTGCGATTACTAGTTGGGCTGTGGCATATCTGTTAATGTTTTTCATGGATGGCAGATAAAGGCAGGGTTTTCAAGGAATTTTACCTTGAGGCTTTTGGGCTTGCCCTGATTTAAGGGAGGCGGCTTTGACATCAGAGCCAATGCCTTACCTGCTGCAATTATCGGGACAAAAATGGCGGTTTGCGCCGCATAGGTAAGGTTGTATTTGCAATTTTTCCTGTAAATATGTGAACTTTTTGGCTTTATGTGATTTATGAATCTCAGTATGTATGGGATTTTATCATCTTTTCTGAGACAGGAAAAGAAGGAAAAAGATGGCGACAGAGACTGAAAGAATCAGAATAAGAATGGAAGCCTATGATCACCGGGCTCTTGATAGCTCGGCGAAGGAAATTGTTGAACATGCCCGCAGGACGAATGCGCGGGTGAGTGGTCCGGTACCGCTGCCGACACGCATTGAGCGATATACCGTTCTGCGAAGCCCTCACGTTGACAAGAAAAGCCGTGAACAGTTCGAGATGCGGACCCATAAGCGGCTGATTGATATATTTGAGGCTAATGCCCGCACTGTGGAAGTATTGAACCGCTTGGTGGTTCCAGCAGGTGTATTCGTAAAAATAAAAGCCTAAGTATAGGGATATAGCTGATTGAGGCTCAAACGATGGTAATGCTGTTAGGAAAAAAAATAGGAATGACCCAGGTTTATGACGATGCGGGTAATTTACTTCCCGTGACCGTTATCCAAGCAGGTCCGTGTAGTGTTATGCAGGTCAAGACCGTGGAAACTGACGGGTATGCATCGGTCCAGATGGGTTATGACGATGTTAAAGAATCACGCAGAATACAACCGGCGATAGGTCATGCTAAAAAGGCCGAAACAACACCGAAGAAATTTGTGCGCGAGATGAGATTAGAAGATGGAGTCGAATCGGAAAAGAAGCTGGGCGACTCCATTAGTGTTTCTGCGTTTAATGAAGTTCAGTTTGTTGATGTTATCGGTACTAGCAAGGGTAAAGGTTACGCCGGTGTTATGAAGCGTCATCATTTTGGCGGTTTTCCAGCAAGCCATGGTACCGAACGAAAGCACAGAGCTCCCGGTTCAATAGCCAGTTATGCCAGTGACCGCGGTCACGGAGGAAATCTTAAAAAGGGCAAACGTATGGCTGGTCGCATGGGAGCAGAGAGAGTTACAACAAAAAATCACAAACTGATTTCGATAGACGAAGAGAAAAATCTGCTGGTAGTAAAAGGTTCGATACCTGGGCCGGCGGGTAGTTATGTGATAGTCCGAAGTGTAAATAAGGGCTGATTTAAACGGAATTGAAAAATGATCGATTTGGCGATTTACAACAGAGATGGCAAAGAAGTCGATACCCTCAAAGTCGATGAGGCGGTATTCGGCGGGAAAGTACGCTATCCGCTTTTGAAACAGGCGTTGGTGATGTATCACGCGAATAAGCGTGTAGGTACGGCTACGACGAAAAGCCGGGGTATGGTCGCGGGTTCGACCAAGAAACTGTTCAAGCAAAAAGGTACAGGCAATGCCCGCGTTGGAAACCGTCGTACTGGTAAGAGGGTTGGCGGCGGTGTGACTTTTGCCAAGATAGTACGCGATTTCAGCCAGAGGATGCCGAAAAAGCAGCGTCGTCTTGCAAGAGATTCGGCGATATTGGCTAAGTTGTTGGGCAATAATGTTGTTGTTATAGATGAATTGAAGTTTGATCAGCCCAAAACGAAGGATTTTGCCAGTATTCTTGGCAAGCTCAGTATCGACAGGAGTTGTCTGGTGATGGTCGATAAATGCGATCAGTCAATTTATAAATCGTCACGCAATATCCCAAGGGTGGATATGACGGCGGTAGCCGATCTTAATGCGGCGGATATTTGTAATCATAAAAAGTTACTGAGCACGAAGGATGCGTTCCTTTCTTTGCTGAACAGAGAGAGTAGCGAAAGTTAGCAGGTAGTACATGAACGATTACGATGTAATAGTAAAGCCTTTGATAACCGAACAGAGCACGCATTTTGCCAATGTCAAAAGCGCATACTCGTTTGAGGTTAATAAGCGGGCTAACAAGCAACAGATAAAAGAAGCTGTAGAGCGAATTTATGAGGTGAAGGTTTCTAAAGTTAGAACCGCCAACCGGCAAGGCAAATATCGCAGAAAAGGCCGTAATATGGGTCAGACGTCGAGCTGGAAGAAGGCAGTGGTTTTTCTGGAACCAGATTATCACATTGATTTGTTCTGATTCGAGATAAAGGCAGATTATGGGTATAAGAATTTACAGACCGACCAGCGCAGGAAGACGGAACAGCTCCGTTAATGATTACGCAGAGCTGACAACGACGACTCGCGAAAAGAGCCTGTGCAAGAGAATTAAAAAGACCGGTGGACGAAATCATAGCGGTATGATAACGACTCGTCATCACGGCGGCGGAGCGCGAAAGATTTACAGGATTATCGATTTTAAGCGGAACAAAGATGGAGTTTCGGCAAATGTGATGACCATAGAATACGATCCGAACCGTAATTGCTTTATTGCGATGGTAGCGTATGAAGACGGCGAGAAGAGATATATTCTCGCTCCGCAGGGAATCAAAGTGGGAGATAGCATCGAGAGCGGTCAGTTATGTGAACCGAAAGTAGGCAACGCGATGGAACTTAGTTCTATCCCTGCGGGCATCGAGATCCATAATATTGAAATGACAGCTGGACAGGGCGGCAAGCTCGTTCGCGGTGCAGGAAACAGTGCCAAGATCGCAGCTAAGGAGGGTGACTATGTCACAGTTATCCTGCCCAGCGGTGAAATGAGAACAATCCATAAGAAGTGCCGTGCGACGGTCGGCGCCTTGAGTAATCCGGACCATCAGAATGTACGAATAGGCAAAGCAGGCCGCAATCGTCATCGTGGTCGTCGTCCTCATGTTCGCGGTAAGGCGATGAACCCGGTTGCGCATCCGATGGGCGGCGGCGAAGGCCGCAGCAATGGTGGGCGTCATCCATGTTCGCCGACAGGTGTGTTGGCCAAGGGCGGAAAAACTCGTAATCCGCGTAAAAATAGTAATAAACGGATCATCCGCAGACGTAAGAACGTGCGGCAGGGTCAGTTGGTATTATAGTGATCTATCGGGAAGATTAGATGAGCAGATCTCTAAAAAAAGGACCGTTCGTAGATGAAAAAGTCTATGCGAAAGTAATGAAGCAGACCGAATCCGGATCGCGCGAGCCTATCAAGACATGGGCAAGGCGGTGTACGATCGTGCCGGAGTTTGTCGGTTTTACGTTTATGGTTCATAATGGAAAGATGTTTCATAAGGTGTTTGTGACCGAGGA
>JAQURJ010000108.1 GCA_028715705.1 Phycisphaerae bacterium
GATTGGATGGCTATAGGGTGGCCATTGCCTATTTTAACCGAGCCGATACTGACAGTTTTGGTTTTATTTCGTTTTATCATGGCTGGATTTTAGCTGTTTTTGGGTAAATTAACAGGATTTTTTGATAGGAATTGATACTGATTTTTAAATCCACGCTCCGATTCGATTTTTCTACCTAAAGTAGCTAATACCTCTGCTGGTTAATTTGTTAAAAAATACCTGAAAAATTTTCTTGCATTGGGGTGGGTAAAATCTGTTAAATAAAAAAATACAGGCCGGAAATTTTGTTGACATGAACGGGTAAATCAATAATCTCGGCACTATAAATTTTTGAGGATTGTTGTTTTATAATTGAGGTGGTCGTTATGTTTGAGACTGGTAGTAGAATGGGGTTGCTGGATGAGGCGGTTTTTGACGATGAGCTTGCCGGTTTGGCTTTGATGCAGGCCGGAGATGATGAGTCTGAAGGTGAAGAGGATGAAATCGAAGAAGATGAGTTAGAGTATGACGGCGATTTCGATGAAGAAGAAGTGGAAGATGAGGACGATGAGGAGGAAATCAAAGATGAGAAAGAGGACGAAGAATTCGATGACGACGACGAGGAAGACGATGATGACGACGAGGATGACGATGATGATGATGATGACGGAGAGCTTGACGATGGTGATCTATTGGAAGAATTTGATGAGTATTTCGATGAAGATGAACATTATTGAGCAGCTTTATTTACGGCCTGTTAACAAATGCGCATAATCAGTGGTTTGAGGCGGTCGGCCAAGCTGCTTAGCCCCAAAACCAATATATCGAGACCCATAACAGATCGCGTAAAGGAATCTTTATTTAACGTTCTTTACAATTTTGGATTGCCCCAGGATGCTGTGGTTGCCGATGTTTTCAGCGGTGTCGGGTCGATGGGGCTGGAAGCAGTCAGCCGGGGGGCAAAATTTGCCTGTTTTATCGAAAAAGACCCTATTATCCTCGATACCCTCAAAAAGAATATCGCGAAACTTGGTTTTGCGGATAGTTGCAAGGTGCTGCGTATTGACGCTTTCAGGGTAGGTGCGCCGCCAGCTCCGTCTTTTGGGGCATTTAACCTTGTTTTTGTTGATCCACCTTATGCCAAAAGCCGCGATATCCAGCAGGATTCGCTGCTTGGTGGGTTACTGAATCGGCTTTGTGAGCAGACAACCAGCGATTGTCTTATCGTCGTAAGAACGGAAAAGGGTATTGAGCTTGAGGGGCGGTATGGAGCTTTAGAGGTTTGCGACCGTCGGCGGTGGGGGACGATGACTTTGACATTCTTTAAAAAACCGCAGGCGTTAAACTCTAAACTCTAAACAAATTCCAATTACCCAAATCCTCAAAATAGTCAAACAGCGATAGAATTATAATTTTATTTGTGGAAGGCGGTGGTTTTCTGTATTATGGATGTGTTCACTAGGGGTGGTCCTGTGCCGGTTGGCGCGGGGTCTGAGAAAAACCCTCTGAACCTGATCAGGATAGGCTTTTAAGCTAATGCCTGCGTAGGAAAGTGATTTTAAATCAGTTATTTATTACCGAATCACTTCTCAGCGGAAGTGATTTTTTGTTTTTATGGAGTTTAAAATGGCTACACAACTGCAAACCGCACGAAAAGGTGAAATTACTGAGCAGATAGAATATGTCGCAAGGGTTGAGGGGGTTGAGCCGGATATTCTTCGTGATGAGATAGCGGCGGGGCGGGTAGTTATACCAGCTAATAAACTTCACCTTAAAACCAACCTGAAACCGGCTGGCATCGGGCGAATTCTTACCACCAAGACCAATGCCAATATCGGTACGAGCAGCGAAAGTTCTACTATCGAAGGTGAAATCGAAAAAATGAACGCATGTCTTGAAGTGGGGGCGGACGCGATAATGGATCTGAGCACTGGAGCCGAGATGGACAAGACACGCCGGATACTGTTGGAGCACTGCCCGGTTGTTTTTGGGACAGTTCCAATTTATCAGGTAATCGAAGGCAGGGGGGTGGACCAGATAAGCTCTAAGGTTATTATGGATGTTGTTCAAAAACAAGCCGCTCAGGGCGTCGATTTTTTCACCATTCACGCTGGGTTGCTAAAAGAGCATTTACCGCTTGTAAAATCCAGAGTTGCCGGAATCGTCAGCAGGGGCGGTGCACTTCTTGCCAAGTGGATGATGCATCACAATAAGCAGAACCCGCTGTATGAAATGTTCGACGACCTTTGCGATGTGATGGCAGAATACGATATTTGTTTTTCGCTTGGTGACGGGTTGCGTCCCGGCGCGATAGCCGATGCCACCGATGCGGCTCAAATCGCGGAATTGGAAACTCTCGGTGAATTGACACAACGGGCACAGGAACGCGGCTGTCAGGTAATGGTCGAAGGGCCGGGCCACGTTCCGTTTGACCAGATACAGTATAATATGGAACTTCAGCAGAAAATCTGTAAAGGTGCTCCGTTCTATGTTCTTGGCCCACTGGTAACGGATATAGGGGTGGGCTATGACCATATAACATCGGCTATTGGTGCGACTGCAGCGGCGTTTTACGGGGCGTCTTTTATTTGCTACGTTACTCCGAGGGAACATCTCGGCCTTCCGACTATCGATGATGTTCGAGCGGGTGTTGTTGCTGCCAAGATCGCCGCCCACGCCGCTGATGTTGCTCGCGGTATCGGAAAAGCGGCACAGCGGGACAGGGAGCTTAGCATTGCAAGAGCGAACCTCGACTGGGAAAATCATCTGGGGCTTGCCCTGGATACGAAGACGGCAAAGGCGATGTATGAACAGGTTTGCAGCAAAAGTGTGAATAAGGATGGGGCAAAAGATTATTGTTCGATGTGCGGCAAGGATTGGTGCAGCCTGCGGACAAATCGTGATATAAAACAACAGCTTGAAGCAAGCTCAAGTTAGCCCCATAGGTTCTGGGAATGCAAATTTTTGAGGGGGAAATTTTTGCTGCGGCGGGGAAAATGGCATTGATTGTGGGATGATTCGGCTATATCATGTGTTTATGGATTCAGGCGGCCTTTACGACATAGTTGAAAAGATTTTTTTCGGCGTCAGTTTTATGGCTATCGGCGGCACTTTGGCTATGGTTTTTTTCTTTATCTTTGCGCCAAGTATTATGGGGGTAAAATCCATCAGTAAACAGCTCGAAGGTTTGCAAAAACAGCTTGAAGAACTGAACAAGCGTTTTGGCCGATCAGAAGGCTCAAAAGAATCCGACAGCGAGGGACAGGCTGGTCAATAGCGGCGCTGCTTAACCTGTCTTTTGATATTTTCCATAAGTGCTTCGAGGGTGTTTGCTTCCTCTTCAAACTTGGCGGGGTCGAGGTTCATATCGGGATACTGCTTTGAAAGGCGGGCGAGAGTATTGTATTCGCTTTTTGCTTCCCGCAGGATTTTCAGCGCCTGCGCGGGATTTTGAGGGAGTTGGGCCTTTTTGTACTTTAAGTCCATTGAGTTTTTTATTTTGTCGAATTTGAGCTTTACCCGTTCAAATTCAGTTGTGGCATCCTGAAAGCCGGAATTTACGACTATTTGGGCATCGGCTGTGTTGAGCTGGCGGAGAAGCTGTTCGCGTGTTTCGGCAAGCCCATCGGCTATACCGCACTGAACGGCTTCATTGGCTGTCAGTGTGAGCAGCGAGCCTTTTCGGTTCCATGTATGGAGGACTTTCTGGCCGCTTCGTTTGTTCACTGGTTCGATAAACTGCCTTTTTCCATCCTGCTCGACCTCGACAACTTCGATATCCTTATCCACCATTGCACGGGCGAGCATTCCCGGCCGTCCGTTCTGTTCTGCCAGAGACGCCAGTGTTGCCCGCCAGTACGAACCGAGTTTTTCTCCGACATTTTCACCGTAAGTATCCTTAAAATCGGCAATCTTACCTGCTTCATCGAAGGTTACGATGGTCGCGGCTCCTATAGAGGTGTTTGAAGCCATATAAACCTTTTTGCAAGCTAAGGTTATAGCGGCACCCGCGGATATAGCTCCGCCATTGGGTCCGCCCTTGATATAGGCGTAAACAGGGCATTCGCCTGTCTCTGTTATGGCTGAGCACATTTGCATTGCGTAATCGATGCTTCCGCCGGGGGTGTCGATCTCGAGGAGTATGAACAACGGGCCGGATTTTGCGGCTTCGGCGAGTGAAGTTTTTATGGCATCGGTCTGAAGTTGTAGAGCGATTGCATCGTCGAGGGAGAGAACAATGACCTGATTCTCGCGTCCCTGGCGGTCGTAGGCGATTTTCCATTCGGCAAGGTTGATTTTTGTCTGGCCTTGTTCGGCGGTTTTTACGAAGGCCTGCGACGCCTCATTTTTTTCGACTATATAGCCGTGGAGCACTTCGCCAGTGTTGATATTGGTAAAAGTGTCTGCAAAGGCAGTGTTAACTGCGCAAAAAGCAACACAAACCATTATGTAGATTATCTTTCGCATAGTCCCATTTATATCATAAAACACTAATAAATACAGTCCTAATTGGCCAAAGGTTCGGGTTAATTTTTCGTTCCTAACGCATTTACCGTACCAAATATTTGCAAAAAATCAAAAGTTTTGGTACAAAACTAAAAATCTTTTTTTGCGGTTTTAAAGGCTGTTATGGCGGTTCAATTTATTTTTGGCAGAAGCGGGACGGGCAAGACAAGCCGGTGTATTTCGGATATTGCTGACGCTCTGAGCAAAGGTAAAAGGGGTGAGCCGCTTGTGCTGCTTGTGCCGGAGCAGGCGACTTATCAGGCGGAAAAGGCGATACTTTCCAGCGGTGGGATTAGTGGGTACAGCCGATTGAATGTGCTGAGTTTTGACCGGCTGCAATATTTTGTCAGCGGTAAGAATATGGCGCGGCCAGCGGTGAGCGGTATCGGGCGGGTGATGATAGTTAACCGGATACTGCGGGAGCAGCGAGATAATCTTCGGGTGTTGGGGCGGGGTGCGCAGTCGCAGGGGCTTTGTTCGCAGATAGCGGCAGCGATAATGGAGATGCATCAGTACGACAAGACGGTGGATGATATCAGGGGATTGGTTGCGAATCTGGCGAAAGAGCCGCAGAATGCTTTGACGGCTGCGAAGTTCGGCGATATTGCGATCGTTTTCGAGGAGTATTTGAAATTTATCGAGTCCAAATTCGTCGATCCAGACAGCCTTTTGCGTGAAACGTGTGCCGCTGTTGGTGAAAGCGAACTTATCAAGGGAGGTGTTTTATGGGTGGACGGTTTCTCCGGTTTTACGACATCTGAGCTTGCGATACTTACGCGGCTTTTGCAGGCGGCAAAAAAGAGCTTTATTGCATTTTGTCTTGACCCAGCGGAATTGGATAAGGATTTTAAGCCGGCGCAGCTTGAGGTCAGCAGCCTGTTCTATCCGACGCTTTGCAGTTATGAACAGTTGCTTGAGGTTATCACTAAAAGCAAACTTCAACTTAAAGAGCCAATTATTTTGAGGGAAACCAAACGCTTCGTTCAAAATCCGGCGCTGGTTCATATAGAGAAGAATCTGTTCAGTGACAATCCGCCGAAGTTGAAAATTTCGCAGGATATTTGTGTTACAGCTGCGCAGGATATACGTGCGGAAGTGCGGCTGGCGGTGCGGCAGATACTTGAGCTGGTAAAGAATAAAGGGCTGCGATACCGTGACATCGCCGTGATAGCGTCGGATATGAATGAATATGAGCATTATATCCGGGCGTATTTCGATGATTATGAGATACCGTTTTTCTTCGATCAGAAAAAACTTTTGAGCCAGCATCCGCTGGTAAGAATGCTGTGTTCGGCGCTTCAGGTTGTCACTGAAGGGTTTTTAAGTACGGATATTTTTTCGTATCTTAAAAGCGACCTCGTGCCTATAAGCCGCGGGGAAGTGGATAACCTGGAAAATTATTGTCTGGCGTTCGGGATAAGGCCAGCGGACTGGACGGATGGCGAAGTGTGGCGATTTGCCGACCCAAAGAAAAGTGTTTTCGATGAAAAGCAAGTCAACGCTATACGCGATAAAGTCGTTATGCCGCTTGCGAAACTGAAAGAGAGGTTAAGTGATGCGGAAGGGGCGTTAAAGCCGCTGTCGGCGAAAGATTTTACAGGGGCGGTGTTTGAGTTTTTGGATGAACTAAAGGTTGCCGGACAGCTTGGCGGCTGGGCAAAAGAGGGAGGTATTGACGAGCATCAGCAGTTTTACAGTAAATTTGTGGACGTTTTCGATGAGCTTGTAGAGGTGTTCGCCGATAAGAATATTGAGTGCGGCGATTATCTGACGATCCTGAACGCCGCGTTTTCGCAATTCAGTCTTGCGTTTATTCCACCGAGTCTTGACCAGGTTCTTGTCGGTAGTATCGAGCGAAGCCGTCATCCGGACCTGAAGGCGGTGTTTTTGCTGGGAGCGACGCAGAAGCAGTTTCCAG
>JAQURJ010000109.1 GCA_028715705.1 Phycisphaerae bacterium
CGAATTGTCAAAAGCGCTTGCCGAATTTCTGTTCAACGATGAAAACGCGATGGTGCGAATCGATATGAGCGAATTCATGGAACAGCATTCGGTGGCTCGTTTAATCGGCGCTCCTCCCGGTTATGTCGGCTATGAAGAGGGCGGAAGACTCACGGAAGCGGTGCGCAGAAAACCTTATTCGGTAATTCTGCTTGACGAAGTGGAGAAAGCACACCGTGATGTTTTCAATGTGCTTTTGCAGGTATTTGACGATGGCCGCCTGACTGACGGCAAGGGTCGGACGGTTGATTTCAAAAATACCGTTCTGATTATGACCAGCAACATTGCCAGCGAGCAGATACAAAAACTTACCGAAGAGCAGGGAGCCGACTGGGAGATAGAGGCGCACGTCAAAGAATCGCTCAAGGCTTATTTCAAGCCGGAGTTTTTGAATCGCGTTGACGAGGTTATCGTTTTCCACATGCTCTCGAAGCAGAATCTCGAAAAAATCGTGGAGATACAATTAGAGCGGCTAAAGGCTCGTCTCACGCAGCGAAGCCTTAACGTCGAATTCACCGACAATGCAAGGAAGATGATTATGGAAGAGGGCTTCGACCCTGTTTTCGGAGCAAGACCTTTGAAACGTACCATCCAGCAGCGGCTTGAAAACCCCCTCGCGACCGAATTACTTGCCGGTAAATTCACCGAAGGCGACACCATAAAAATTGACGCCGATGCCCACAGCTTTACATTTACGAAAGTGTAATTTAAAAAATCAGCGGAATTATTTATTCACAGCTTGGAATGCGCCAGGACGTGTTGCAAGAGATTCATACCCGATTAAGTACAGAAAACGCTGCGTATTAAAGATTGGGATCGAAAGCGCCTTAGCGCGGTCTTCAATTTCCCTGTAAAGATTAAGCCCCGCCATCGCGGTCTGCCAATCCTTCATTGCATTTGGATAAATTTCCAGTTCCTCGAAGGTCGGTTTGTGTCCCACCTGCGGAGCCGTGCCGAGAACGACGAAATCTGTATCCACAGAAACCGAATCCGAAACTTTTCCGCCCCATTTGCGGATAAGGCTCTCAATGCTTTCTTTTCCGTAAGGGTCGGTTACACGGTCGTTGTTCAGATCGAACTGGCCGGCTACAACGAACATATTGTCTTTGTCACGGTCCCAGATAAGATTGGCAGCAAGATCGCCTAAAAGCATCGGATTTCGCTTGTTTGACTGGATTATCCTTGCCGAGGAGAAATTCTTCTCAACGCCGAAAATTTCAACCTGAGCCTTGCCTACGCCGTTTTGCGGTATGGGTGTGGATTTGTCATAAATAGAAAAAGTTAGCCCCGGATACACACGGTCGTCAGAACCCAGGTTAATATGAACAATGCCTGCCTGCTCATCTATCAGCAGAATTTTGCCGTCAGACTTATACGCGGCGACCTCATTATCAGGCAGCGGTTCGAATTCACGCACCTTTTGCAGAGCGAGTTGCATTCTCTGCTCAGCCTGACTAAGCTGTGCCTGTGTTTTGAGCAGTAAGTCATTAAGCGTTCTGTAATCACTCTTTTGTTCATCCAGTTCAGTACGAAGGGTCTGTACCTGCTTGTCGGTAGTTTTTTCCAATAGTGCTTTGAGGTCCGCATAATCCTGCTGGATCTGGTTATATTGATTCTGGATTTTATCTTTTTCTGCAAGCAAAGCTGCCTCGGTTTCGCGCCAATTTTCCATTGTCGCGTCGAACGAAGACTGAACGTCGTCAAGCTGTTTTTTCAGTTCGGCATTAGCGGTCTTGCTGTTTTCAAGCCGATTGGTCAACTGAGTTGCAACTCTGAGCAATCCTGTGTCGTTGGGGTCGGCCTCTATATCAGAGGCGACCGCCTTAAGATCGTTGAGAAAATCAATATATTTGGTATGGGCTGCGATTACTTTTGTTTCTGCCTGGTCTTCCGGCACAGGAACTCCGAGTGTCAGGAGCATCATCTGGTCAAGATAATCGACCATTTTTCCCAGGTAACTTTCCTGTTTGGTTTTGCTTCCGACAAGAGAAACCCGCTGGGTCCATTCACGGTTTGTCGCCAGCTCGTCTTTTTGTTCCTGAAGGCCGATTGCGGTGGTGCGGTACTCCTCGGCCTTTACATAATAGATTACAGCCGCAGTAACCGCGATAATAAAAAGAGCCACAAACGTGATCATTGTGTAAAGCATTGCGTTACTTTGTTGCCTTGGGCCTACCGCCATGTTAGAACTCCTATAATAGCGCTAAAAATTGTTATACAGAACAATATATTATCGTCTCAAAACCCCCCAAAGTCAATAAAAAAAGGGGATTCAGAGGCGAAAATAGGCAATATAGGCAAATTACAGCCTTGATAGTACCTCTGTCAAACTTCCGATACCGTCAATTTCAATGCCGGCCTTATGTTCGGGATGGTCAAAATTTTGCGTATGCACTTGCCCCGGAAAGGTCAATTTGATGGTTTTCATCCCCAGCTTGTTGGTGGCTATAAAGTCTTTTTGCTCATTATCAGCCACATAAACGCAGTTTTCCGCCTTTTCGCCGAGTATTTTGAGCATCTTCTCGAATCCGGCGGTGCTCGGCTTCCAAAAATCCCTACCAAGCTCTTCGGTATAAATTATACATCGAAAATATTTTTCTATACCCAATGACTGGACTTTCAGCTTCTGGGCGGGCAGAAAACCATCTGTCAGAAGGGCAAGGGTGTATTTTTCAGCCAATTGGTCCAGCATCAGCCTTGTCTCGCCCACAAGGCCTATTTTGGGCTCGTGGCAGCGGTAAACCTCAACAAGACGTCCTATAAAATTACCGGTGTATGGGATATCGAGGTTTTTGAGGGCATTATTGAAAACAGCCGAGCGGTCGCCTTCCATAAATTCCCGCCAAAACGCACCAAAAGCCTGCTCGGAGTCAAGGCCCTGCGATTCCCAAAGATACTCCGCGACGGCCCTAAAGCCGCTTTTGCAATACTCGATCTCCGGGTACAGCGTATCGTCAAGGTCGAAAATGACTGTCG
The DNA here is from genome assembly GCA_028715705.1 of Phycisphaerae bacterium. Lineage (GTDB taxonomy): Bacteria > Planctomycetota > Phycisphaerae > Sedimentisphaerales > Anaerobacaceae > JAQURJ01. The sequence continues at coordinate 3,016 of JAQURJ010000109.1, forward strand.
TTATCATAAAATCTCTTTAGGCGTTGCAAAATTAACGAAAATAGATATTATTATTTCATCGCCTGAATGTCGATTATAATCTATTCTTTCGCATTCTCAGAGGACAAAAAAATGAAATACCTGACTCTGATGCGTCCGTCGCACTGGAGCAAAAACCTGTTTGTTTTTGCTGCGCTTGTTTTTGGCCGCAAACTCTTAGGCCCAACCGAAGAGGTTGCCGTGGCCGCTGCCAGTGCCGTAGGGGCGTTTCTCTGCTTTTCACTGGCCGCCTCGGCTATGTATATTTTGAACGATATACTGGACAGCGAAGCTGACCGGCTGCATCCCGAAAAACAAAACAGACCCGTCGCTGCTGGTCTCATTCCGGTCGGCTCAGCGATTGTGTTCTCTTTTGTTTGTATGTTAGCGGCTTTGGGCGGCAGTTTGATGTTGGCGAAAAGTTTCGCCGTTATCATTGCCGCCTATATCGTATTGATGACATTGTATTCGTTTTTCTTCAAAAAAATAATGATACTCGACTGTATTGTCATTGCTGTGGGATTTTGTTTCCGCGCCGTAGCCGGTGCGGTCGTCATAGGAGTCTTTATTTCGCCGTGGCTGATAATATGCACGTTTGCGCTGTGCCTTTTTCTGGCTTTCAGCAAGAGACGAAGCGAAATCCAGCAGCTTGGCGACGAAGGCAAGAATTTCCGCATCACGCTCGATGGATACTCGCCCGAACTGCTTTCACACATGCTCGATGTCACCAGCGGTCTGGCGGTGGTGTGCTTTCTGCTTTATACAATGGACGATAGAACCTTGCAGGTGTTCAAAACAAACAATCTCGTTTACACAACGCCGTTTGTGCTCTACGGCGTGTTTCGATTCAGCGCACTGATACAGAAAGGCAGCTACACAAGCCCCGTTGGGCTTATTATCCACGATAGACCATTTCAGATAAATTTCGTCCTGTGGGTCGCGGCATGTATCGGCATCGTTTACGCAGACAGGCTTTTCGGAACATTCGGCAATATATGGGCATACTGACTTAAGTTGTAATTTGCGTAATCAGCGCAATCAGCGTTTTGCTTTGGTTTTAAAATATATGGCACAACAAAGATTACAAAAAATACTTGCGGCGGCTGGAGTGGCCTCGCGCAGAAAATCCGAAGAGATTATTCTCGAAGGCGCCGTGCGAGTCAATAAACAACTTATCGATACGCTGCCAGCCTTCGCCGACCCCGACAAGGATACCATAACCGTCAACGGCAAGCGAATACACTCGCAGCGCAATGTCTATTTTCTGCTCAATAAACCCAAAGGCGTCATCTGTACTTCCAGCGATCCGCAGAATAGAAGAACAGCCGTCGATCTCATCCCTATTAAGGAACGGATTTTTTGCGTCGGCAGGCTTGATGTCGATACGACCGGCCTTATCATTTTGACCAACGACAGCGAACTAACTAACCGGCTTACGCATCCCAAATACAAAGTGCCGAAAACTTATATCGCCGGCGTCAAAGGGCTGTTGACCACCGAAGCCGTCGAGAATATAAAAAAGGGCCTGTGGCTTGCGGAAGGCAAGACCGGCAGGGCAGCCGTCAAAATTTTGAAACGCTCGCCAGCCGAATCGCTGGTTCAGATGACTATCAGCGAGGGCATGAACCGCCAGATACGCCGGGTCTTCGCAAGACTTGATTTGAAGGTCAAAAGTCTTAAAAGGGTTGCCATCGGCAAGATTACCGACAAGGGTCTCGGCGTCGGCAAATTCAGAACCCTCCACCGCACCGAGATTAATTACCTGCAAAAATCAACCGCCAACGCCCACCAATAAACACTAATACAAGCACCTTGGAGGCAGGCTCTGCGGCGTAGATATATATCTATGATTTGTCAAAATAGGTAAGGCGGCGAGTCACCCTTTTTTCTTACCCGTTTTAACTCATGATAAAATATGAAACAAACTGTTGCATTCTATCTTTTTTGCGGTTATTATCTGACTGCTGTTAAAAAAGAGGGATATTTGTGAAAAATTGTTGTATATCACATATCCGGCGGTGTTGTGCGAAATTAGCGGGGAGATTATGTCATTTTATTACTCATTCGAATCTATCTTCTATGTTTTTGTTTTGATAAACCGTTGATTGTATGACTGAAAAAAAGAGGGACAGTATTGGCATTGTTGAGCGAAAAAACAGCCGACCCGGTTTGGGCGTTGCGGAATGCGAAAATATCGAGCGGCGTCTGGCTGATAGCGAGCGAAAATATCGGCTGGTTTTTGAGGCTGCTGCGAGCGCTGTCGTGCTGGTTGATGGTGATGGCAATATTCAGGATAGCAATTTCCGTTTGGAGGAACTGACCGGTTACAGTATTTCGCATATCAAAGGCAGGGATGTAAGGATATTTGTTCATCCTGATCATTTTGATCGGGCATGCCGGGATCTGGAGGGAATTTTTACAAAGGGACCAATCTATAATCAGGAATACAAAATTATCCATCAGGATGGCAGGGTCATCGATGTTAGTGTCAACGCCTCGGCGCCTCATGACGGAGATCAGCGAGAGAGGTTAGCCGTTATTGTTATCAGTGACATCACAGAGCAGAAGCAAAACGCGATGCGGGCGCAGATGCTGTCAAGAGTTGTCGATCAGAGTCCCAACGAAGTAATCATAACTGACACGGAAGGATTGGTCGAATACGTCAATTCTGAATGTCTTGAGACGGTTGGTTATACTTTCAATGAAGTATTGGGTAAAAATGTCGATATTCTCAATAAACAGCCGGAAGACATGTGTCAGAATATGCTGGCAAAATTGCGCAGCGGGCAGTCGTGGCGCGGTGAATTTATCAAGTATAAGAAAAACGGCGATGGATATTGGGTAAATGCGTCAGTATCTCCAATAAAAAATGCCGATGGTGTAATTACCCATTTTCTGGCAATAAATAGGGATATCACCGAGCGCAAGCAGGCCGAAGAAAGTTTGCGTCAGGCGCGTAATTTTTCTCAAAGCATTATCGATACCGCTCAGGCGATAATACTTATTTTGGATACCGAAGGAAAGATAGTCAGCTTCAACCCCTATATGGTGAAACTATGCGGCTATACCCTTGAAGAGGTCATGGGTAAAGATTGGTTTGAGACATTTCTTCCCGAGAGTGACAAGCCACATATTCGAGAAGTTTTCAAAAAGGCCATTGGTACCGTTCAAGCTGTTGGCAATGTGAATCCAATCGTTACCAAAGATGGTCGCGAAGTAGAAATTGAATGGTATAGCAAAACGCTCAGGAACTCAAACGGAGAGATAATAGGAATACTTTCCATTGGGCTGGATGTATCCAATCGCAAAAAAGCTGAAAGAAAACTTGCTGAAAACCAGCGTAA